>JAAFJQ010000081.1 GCA_013298185.1 Deinococcales bacterium | reverse complement strand
ATCAGAATCAAAGTCACAAAGGTGCTGGCAGGATGAATCAGTTCGTAATTGACGGTGTTAAAACCAGCCGTGCGCGGTGTCACCGACATAAAAAACGCTGCGTGAAAACGCTGCCATGGCTCGAGAACGCCTAGGGTTTTGGGGTTATTCCACTCGAGCAGCAAATAAATCACTGTGCCAACCAAAAGTAGCGCTCCTGTGCTGTACAAAGCAATTTTGGTGGACAAGGTAATCGGGTAGCGGAGTGGGCTTTGCGAGAACAGCCGCAAGTTCATAATCAGTAAAAAACCAATCCCACCCAGAATAATCAGGCTCGAGATAATCAGGCTGGTCCACGGGTCAGCGATAAAGCGCACCATGCTATCTGGGTACAACGAGAACCCCGCATTGTTAAACGCCGAGATGCTGTGAAAGAACGCCATGTACGCCGCGTTGGGTTCACCTCGAGCTGCCCAAACCAGCCAGAGCAGCAAAAAACCAAGCAGTTGCACCAGCACCGCAAAACCAAGCACTGTCCAAACCACATTGGTGGCGCTACCTGTGCCACCACCCAAGGAGCGGTCTATTTGAATTTTTTGATTGACCGCTAAGCGCCGCCCTGTCAGCAGCACCACAAATGTTCCTGCGGTCAGGATGCCAATGCCGCCCAAGAAAATCAGCAGCAACAGCACCGCCTCACCAAATGGGCTGAAGGTTGTGGCAGGGTCAATCACATTTAAGCCCGTGACGCACACCGCACTGACTGAGGTGAATAAAGCATCCAAGAAGCGCAGTTGCACATTAGGCTCGAGTGAAATTGGTAGCCACAACAGAACTGCGCCGACCAACACCGCTACCAAAAAAGATAGGAGAATCAAAACCACTGGCTCGAGAGGGCGACGCATTGGACGGCTCACTTTTATAGCCTAACAAAAAACGCCCGAGTTATCTCGGGCGCAACTTACGATTGAAGCAGTTTAAGCGTGGGCTTGTTTGGCTGCCGCAACCAATTGCTCAAAGGCGGCTGGTTCGCGCACGGCAATATCGGCGAGCATCTTGCGATCCACTTCGATGTTGGCTTTTTTCAAGCCGTTGATGAACACGCTGTAGCTCATGCCGTGCAAACGGGTGGCGGCGTTGATGCGCTGAATCCACAAGCGGCGGAAATCGCGCTTCTTGTTGCGGCGATCACGGTAGCTGTAGGTTGCGGCGTTCAGCAAGGTCTGCGAAGCGTTCTTGTAGTTCTTGGAGCGACTTCCCCAGAAACCCTTGGCGCGTTTCAGGATTCGTTTATGGCGTTGACGACGAACAACACCTGTCTTGGCGCGTGGCATTATTTACCTCCGTAAGGAATCATGCGAAGCACGCGTTCCTGATCGGCGTCGGCAAGCACGTAGGCTTTGCCTTTGCCACGAATCTCATCGCCGCTTTTATGGTACGAAAGGTGGCGCTTACCAGCCTTCCATGCCATTGCCTTACCTGTGCCGCTGATCTTAATGCGGCTGGTGGCAACTTTTCTGGTCTTTAACTTACCCATTTGTTGTCCTTTGCTCGAGAAGTTTGCAGTCTGAAAGCTCAAACGCGAGTTCTGGGATTGGCGGTGGACGCTGCCACACTTGTTGCCAAGCCACTTCAAGCCTTGGGAGGTTATCAAACAAACTTAAAAAAAACAAGGGCGAATATCTCGAGCCACCACTCAAATAGCCATTCGCTTTACAAAGAGGCATTCCCTATTCTGGATCAATGCGTTTAGGTTCAAAAGCTAGAAGCTAAAAACCAGCAGCTAGAAGATAGAAACCCCACTTAGGCTTGTTTTTGTAGCCTCAAAGCCAGCACCAACGATAAACCACAAGCAACCGTTAAAGTGACTGGAATGGCAGCATCACCAAACCAAGACTTGCACAGCCCAACCAAGGGTGTGCCAATCGCAGCGCCAACGCTGCCAGCAATCAAGTACTGCGTGGTGGCAACGCTCGAGGGGTGGCGCTTGGCAAGCCAGACCAAACCAATTGGGAAGACGGGTGCAAATAAAAACCCTGCGGCTAAATAAGCTGGTGCAGCCAGGGCTGGGATATTGGTTGCTAAAAACGCCAAACTCGCGCCAGCTAAACCAACCACCAAGACCCGTTCGCTCGAGAATCGCACGGCTAAACCAGCGCCAACCAAACGCCCGACCAATAAGACCAACCAAAAACTCGAGAAGATCAGCGCAGCGGTTTCTGGTTTCCAGCCAATGTCTACCAAATGGGTCACACCCCAAAAGCCTGCGCCTTGTTCTGCAACCACGTACAAGCCAACCATGAAGGCAAACAACCATGTTTCTTGATTGATGCCACCGGTTGTCCCTTGAGCGGCGCTTGGTGCAACTTCGGTGGCTGGACGCAGCACGCTCGAGCAAGCAAAAGCGAGAACTGCGAAAGCCATGGGTAAAAAAGCGTAAGCCGCGCTGAGTTGTACTGCCAAAAGCGGTCCGATGATACTGCCAACTGCAAAGGCGGTACTCATGACCGACATCACTGCGCCAGAGCGCTCACCGAAGCCCTTGGCAAATAAATTGGCATAATTGACTTGAATTAAACCCAAGCCCAAGCCCATGATAAACAAAGCCAGCAAAGCCACAATAAAGCCAAGTTTTAAGAATAGCGCCAGCGCAAAGCACAATGCCCCGAAAGCAAAACCGTAACCACCCAGCACCATTCTATCGCCAGCCCTCAAGTGAGTCTCGAGATACGCCGTGCTGAGGTTGCCCAGCACCCCGCCGATGGTTTGGGCTGTACCAAGCAAACCAATCAGGGCGCTGGTGACTAAAAACTGCCCCTCGAGGAATGGTAGTACTGTGCTGTAACTCGAGTTCATTGCGCCAACCGCGACCATCACTGCATACGTGGCAACAACAATCAGTGGGGTTAGCGAAGGATTTTTGGTCACAGATTATTCTAAACACTTTTGAACAGGGCAAAAAACTAAAAAAGCCCACCGTGAAGTGAGCTTTCTTGTGGTCGGGGACGAGGGATTTGAACCCCCGACCCTTTGGTCCCAAACCAAATGCGCTACCAGACTGCGCTAGTCCCCGAACCCTTCTGGTTTGTCTCGAGGTGACTCGAGACTTGGTGGTCGCCATTGCTGGCGGCGGAGAGTATACACGACCAACTTCAATCTGGCAACACCCGTTTTAACTCAAGTCCAATCCATAATGCTCGAGCAGTAATTTTTGGTGGTATATCAAATGCCCAACAATAATGTATGCACAAGCCCTTGGTGACATGGCATGTCCACTGGCGACACCAGAGCGTAGCCACGCTGTCTGGCTTAAATGACTGAACAGACTGACCGCAGCTTGTCGCACACCTTGCCACTCGAGCAGCAGACTGTTCAAATCTCGAGTCGCAAAATCCACGTTTTTTAACCAAGATTCTTGGTCAAAACTTGGTAATGGGCTGGTATCGCCCCGTGCAAAGTGCAGGGCGCGAAACGTAAAAACCCGTTCGGTATCGGATAAATGCCCTAGCACCTCGAGGACACTCCATTTGTCATTGGCGTAACGGTGACTGGCTTGCTCTGGGCTGAGTTTGCGAAGTTTCTCGAGGATTGGCTCGAGTTGAGTTTGCATTTGCAGGACAACATCGCCGTCTGGTACAAGGTCAATGTACCTTGAAAAATAGGGGAGATGTTCTGCCTGAGTCGGACGTTGTGGGTTCATAAGGCTCCTAGTATGCCCCAAAACAACAAAACAGCGTAAGTGCCACTTACGCTCGAGAACACACAACCACTTTGAACCGTGTCGGATCAACTTGGCTTAACCGTGTCGGATCAACTTGGCAAACTTAACATGGGCTTCATGCGAAGCGCTCTCGGCGACCACATGAGCATGCAGCGGTCTGCCAATTAAGTACAAATCGCCGAGCAAATCAAGGGCTTTGTGGCGCACTGGTTCATTCTTGCCGCGCAGCGAAAGGTTGGTGCCTTCGTCTTCAAAAATCACGGCGTTTTCGCCGTCCAGTCCCATACCGCGACCATTGGCGAACAAACGGTCAAGCATGTGTTGGAAACCAAAGGTACGAGCATCAAGCAGATTCACCCAGTCGTTTCTGACGCCAGTCCAAGCCTGCATCCCAATTTGCGGGTGCGGGAAACCAATTTTAACTGTGATTCGTAATGGTTCTTCTGGGCTGGCTGGCTCGAGTCCAACGTAGCCTTCGCGCACTTCAGCCACGGCTTCGCGGCTGGGGGTGACTGGGGCGGGCATGGGGTCTGGAGGAACATCGCGCAGGACTTGATACCAACCCAAAGCACTGCCATCAAGGATTGGAATTTCATCGCCTTCGACTTCGATGATAAAACCAGTCCAGTGATTTAAGACGTACAATGTTGCCAGTAAATGCTCAATGGTCGAAACCGCCACCGCACCGACCCCGATTTTGGTAGCAAGGTAGGTGTCTATGACATTGTCTGTGACCAGAGGAATTTCAACTTGCCCGACTTTAAGGCGGACTGGCTCGAGCGGTGTGAGGTGAAAACGAACGCGACTGGTCGTACCTGTGTGGATGCCAGGTCCACTGACCCAATGGCTTGTGCCGCGTCCTGACCACGGAATAATATCGAACTTACGGAGTTTTTCGAGATGTTGTTCGACTTTGACCATAGCCTAGTTTCTCCCCGTCCTCTAATTTGGCATCATAACACCAAAATGGTTTTTTTGTGGTGCGGGGTTGTCACCCACTTAGGGGACAACCTTGGGGGAGACTTGCTCGAGTTGCTTGAGCCTTTTTTCATAATCTTCTAATCTGCGAAGCTGGGCTTCCATGCGGAGTTGCTCTTTAATTGGCTGAGCTGGACTGCCACGCCAAACCTCACCAGCTGGAAGGTCTTTGGACAAACCACTTTGCGCTGTTAAAACCGCACCCCTACCAATTCGCAAATGCCCAGTTGTACCTGTTTGTCCCCACAGCACAGCATCATCTTCGATGATCACCGAGCCAGTTAAACCAACTGCGCCAATTAAAATCACATTGTTGCCAAGTTGGTCGTTGTGGGCAACCACGCAATTGGGTCCGATTTTTGTACCACGCCCAATGCGGGTTGGCTCGAGTGTACCTCGGTCAATTACGGTGTTTGCTCCGATTTCCACATGGTTGGCAATTTCAACCGCGCCAATTTGCTCTTGGCGCACATAACCCGCCTCGGTGCGATGAAAACCAAAGCCGTCAGCGCCAATCACCGCGCCGCTTTGCACCAGCACACCGTTCCCCAAAAAGCAATCATGGCGGATCGTGACCCGTTCGTGAATCAAGCAACCTTGCCCAAGCACAGAGCGCTCACCAATCAGGCTGTGCGCTCCGATGATGCTCCCTGCGCCGATGTTCGCACCTTGGGCAATCACGGCAAACGCCCCAACTTGCACGCCAGCACCAAGCACAACCGACGGATGAATTTTTGCACTCGAGTCAATATCCAGTGCTTCAAGCGGCAAACGAAACAAGCGCAGCAACTCGAGCCAAGCCAAATCAACATCAGCCACCCGAATGAAAGTCTTGGTTGTCTCGAGTGCGGTGCTTTGTCCGACAATCAGGGTTTGAGCCAAACTATCCAAAGCGGGTTGTAACGCCTTTTTTTCGCGCAGCACACAAACCACATCATCTGCCAAAGCAGCTTCTGGGTCAGCTAAACGCCCAATCTGACCATCTGCACCGTGCAGCGCACCACCTAAAACTCGAGCTAACTCGAGGCGGGTTTGTGGTTTTTGACTGATATGAATTGGTTGAAGATGCAAGTTCACACACTCCTATTTGACTGTTATATCAAAATATCCCCAACCCGTCACAGGAACATCAAAACGCTCCAAACCAATCAAAGCTGGTTCATCGCCTAACGTCTCAACCACCAAATCCGAATCTTTGACACGGCTTTTTAAGCGCTCGAGCAGCTCGTCCAAAGTTAAAATCTGATCCCAAGGGTCTGGACTCTCGAGTTCCGAACGTGGACGTGGCGTGCTTGCACCTCGCACCCGCAAGTGGTACTCGCCAGTTTCGGCAGGGGCTTTGTACGAAATTCGTTTGACACTGACAACACTACGGTACGCTTGAAGTCGTACATTCAAAATACCAATCTCACCGGGTTTTAAGGTTTTCTTCTCAGGTTCAATTTTAATCACCCGCAACTCAGCCACGGGGCTTAATTCAATCTCGAGTGAAACTTTTTTCAGGCGGCTATCCCGATACGGATTCTCAACCACCAAAGCCGTCATCAGCGCCGCACGACGGCTGGCGGCTCGAGCCACATCATCGCCCGTCACCACTTCGCTCAACGTCACAGGGGCGCGGTCAGCGAACTCGAGCGTAATCCCAAGCCGAGCCAAACCCGGGCTTGAACCTTGGAGCAGTTGCTCAATCCCACTGGCGACACTGGCAGCGATCAGATTGGCATATAAATCCTCGACAGGTGCAAGTTGCACCGACAAAGCCTTACTGCTCGAACCTCGTTTTAAGTTGATCTCGAGCGGCAAGCTGTTGGCGCTGCCAAGTGTGCCAGCAATCCCCGCAGGGTGATCGGTGCTAAAAGCCCCAATTGGTTTGCCAAAAGCTGAACCAAGTTTATACGGCACGACCCTTGAAGGAATAATCGCGCTGATATACGCAGGAGTGGCTAAAAACTTGGCTCGAGCATCGCCAAAAACAGGATGTCCAAACGCCAGAATTTTATTTTGTTCAATCGCTGTGACTGTGCCAATTGCCCCAAGGCTGACATCACCCGTGGTCAGTTGCGCTGCAATCGCCGCACCCGGCTCGAGTTTATAGGGACGGTTCTGAGTTGAAATCGCACTGCTGCTTTGTAACTCGAGCTGATAGCCTTTGGCACGAAGCCCTTCGAGCAAATCAGTTTGGGCTTTTTGGGTCAAACCAAAACTCGAGAAGGGGAGAGCAAGGGGTTTGGCGCAGCCGAGGTCAGCCACGCAAACATCCTTAAAAGGCAACGCCAACTCGAGCGCCGTCGGAGGCTGCTGCGCCCGACGCATCGCCGAAATCGGTGTGACCAATGCCAAACGATGATCGCCATTAGGAAAACCACCCGAAACCGCCCCAAGCAAACGCCCACCGACATAGACAGGACTACCACTAAAACCCTGCCCGACCCCACCCACCGACTCGAGCCATGCGCCTGACAAACGCACCAGAATCAGTGGAAAGCCACGCGGGTCATCCACCAAATCCAGCACTTTGACATCGAAACGCTGCAAAACATTACCCGCGCCAGCTGTAACCGCAAACCCCTCGAGGTTCGGTTTGACATCCGCCAGCGGCAAATCTTGAGCGCGGGCAGGCAAAAGACACAAGGCGACAAGGCAAAGAAAAGCCACAACTCGAGCAGAACGTTTCATTGCCCTCGAGCCTTACAGAGCGACATGAGGTGCATGGAATACTTAGATGAGAAGCGGCGACACGAAAACTTCAAGCGCTGCCAGAACAGTGTTGACATGGGCTTCAATCGTCTGCTCGAGGTTCTTGTTATAACCACCAGCCATCAGGCTGACCACAGGAATTTGGTTAGAACGGCAAAACTCAAAAACCAGTTTGTCTCGAGCCTTCACGCCCTCCAAGGTCAGTGCAAAACGCCCAAATTGGTCTTTTGCCATCACATCCACACCAGCCAAATAGAAAATCAATTGTGGCTTGAAGGTTTCAGCAGCAGGAAAAACTTGGTCTTGGAGGAGTTGCAAATAATCCGCATCCTCAATCCAATCAGCCAAACCAAAATCCAAACTCGAGCGTTCCTTATGAAAAGGATAATTGCGCTCACCATGCACCGAAATGGTAAAGACTCGAGGGTCGGACTGAAAAATAAAAGCTGTACCGTTACCTTGATGCACGTCCAAATCCAAAATCAGAATTCGTTCAAGCCCGTTTTGCAACAACTCGAGCGCCACAATTGCCACATCATTCAAAACACAAAAACCCTCGCCGTGGTCAGGATAGGCATGGTGCGTACCACCAGCCAGATTCACCCCCAAGCCAACTTGCAGTGCATCCTTAGCTGCCAGAAAAGTACCACCACTGGCACGTAAAGCCCGCTCAATCAGATGCTCAGACCAAGGAAAACCCATCAAGCGCATTTCCTTATCCGACAACAAACCAAAACGCAGTTTTTTGAGGTACGCCGCATCATGCACCCGTTCAACCAAAGCCCAATCTATACGCGGCGGCTCGAGAATCGGCAAGACTGGCTCGAGCAAGTAACGCACCCCAGCGTATTTCGGCATTGGGAACTTATGACCCGCAGGCAAAGGCATCGCATACTGACTGCTCGAGTAAGCCCTTATTCGCGGCTCTTGCGCCACAAATACGCTCCAATAAAATTCATCAACAAGGTAATACCAAACATGTTCCAATCAAAACTACGCCCCTGAGACAAACCCGTACCAAGAATAAAAATCACCATCAGATCGAGCAGCAAGAGAATCGTAAGAATAAGAGAACCAACCCACATGAGGGTAGTTTACTCGAGAAGGTCAGGGGAACAATGCAAGGTAGGTTCAAAAGGAGAAGGCTATGAGCTATGGGCTATGGGCTTTGAGGGTTAAAAGGTAAAAGCATTGTGTAACGTAAGCTCTGCTTACCGGTTTTGTGCTTGATATGGACAGAGCTTACCCTACTTTCCTCTTTTCTCTCAGCCTTTCTCCTGCTCGAGACGCTTAAAACCAACGTAAATGGCAAGGTCATAGAGAATTTTCAAACTTCCACCGATGACAAATGGTAGCACCACAAGTCCTGCGTTGGTCAGTAAACCACTTAAGAAAGGACCTAAACTTGTGCCGAGTAACTTACCTTGTTGAGTCATGCCACCTGCTAGGCTTCGATGCTGCTCAGGGACGACATTCATCACGAGGGCGGTTCGGGCTGGGACATCCATTTGGGAAAGGCAGAACCGTGCAATCAGCAGAATAATTGCCCAATCTAAGGTCGGGGCAAATGGGAAGAGCAGCAGAAAAACATTGGCGGGAATGTGCGTGAAAACCATGGTGTTGACCAAACCAAAACGCTCAGCCAACCAACCAGCAATCGGTGTTGAGAGGGCTGCGACAATGTTGGTGCTGGCAAAAATCGCGCCGAGTAAGCCAGCCCCAACGCCAAAACGTTGCTCGAGGTACAGGGCAATCAGGGACTGCATCACCAAAGCGCTGCCCAGTGAATCCACAGCAAACAAACTCGAGAGTTGCAGTATGGTACGGCGTGATTCTAGCGTGAGTGGCGGTACAGCCGCTTGGCTCGAGCCGAAGCTGGGTGTTTCAATACGCTTAGTTAAAAACGAAAAGATGAACAGCAGCACCAGACTCACCGCTCCATAAGCCAAGAAAATCGTCTGCTCTGCTTGTAGTTCAGGCACACCTTGGCGCAATTGGGTTTCTACCGCCAGACCTGCCAGCATTGCGCCAGCCGCCGCCGATAGTGAACCAGTCATGGCGTACCAACCAAAAACCCGAGCGCGGCGATTGGCTGGAATCAATTGTGAAACACAGGCTTGCTCGAGGGCTTGAAAAGGACCGACTTCATTCCCATTGGGCGAGATTGTGCCGACAATGGCACAAAAAATCAACCAAATCGCATCTCGAGAGAAAGCAAAACCCACGCCGCCCAGAGCAATCAGGGCGGTGCTGTACATCAGTAAGCGTTTGCGCCCAAATCCATCTGCTAAGTTTGTGACCAAGAGCGACACAGCCGCATCTCCAAGCAGCGCCAACGAAAGCAACAAGCCAATTTGAGCTTCGGGCAAACCTCGAGTTTGGAGGTAACTGGTTAGCACCACGGGCAGTGCGCCAAAACCAAGCAAACGCACCCCTCGAGAAGCGAATAAAACCACCAAATCAGAATTGGGGCGCATCATCTGGCATCAAAAACGATTTTGCCACGCACGATGGTGCAAACAGCCCAACCACGCAAAGGCTCGGATTGCCACGGGCTGTCAAAACGGGCTTTGGTCTTAAATTGCTTGCTGTCCACAGTTTTGGTGCTTTGCAAATCAAACAAACTGATGTCTGCCACACTGCCCACCTCGAGACTCGGCGGCTTCCAACCAAGAATCTTGGCTGAGCCAGTTGTCATCAACTCGATCAAACGGCTTAACTCGAGTTTGCCCGTTTCAACAAAACGGGTGTAGAGAAGTGGAAACGTGATTTCAATATTCGCAATCCCAAAAGGCGCGATTTTCATATCGTGTTGCTTCTCGGCTGCCGTGTGCGGTGCGTGATCCGTGCCAATGCAATCCACCGTGCCATCGCGTAACCCCTCGAGCAGCGCAGCACAATCCGTTGCCGAGCGCAACGGCGGCGCAACTTTTAGTACAGGGTCGCAGTAAAAACGCTCAGACTCGAGCATGGTGTCGGTCAGGGTCAAGTGATGCGGTGCAACTTCGCAAGTCACAGGTAAACCACGCGCTTTGGCATCACGCACCAAAGCCAAACCTCGAGCGCTCGAGAGATGCTGAATATGTAACCTCGAGCCAGTCAAAGCACAAATCTCCAAGTCTCGAGCAATCCGCGCAGCCTCAGCAGCCACAGGATTACCCGGCAAGCCAAGGCGTTCAGAGGTGGCAGATTCATTCATCACACCATCGCCGCGCAGACTGGCATCCTCGGCGTGAACACTGACCACCAAGCCCAAGGCATGGGCATACTCGAGCGCTAAGCGCAACACACCAGCATCCTCGTTTGTGCCGCCATCATCGGTGAGCATCACCGCGCCAGCTTTTTGTAGGGCGGCAGCATCAGAGAGGTGCTTACCATTGCGCCCAACGGTCAGGGCAGCGCTTGGAAAAAGCCGAGCCAAACCAAGCGCTTCGGCATCCCGAATCAGCTTTTGCACCAACTCAGGATGATCAATTGCGGGACTTGTATTTGGCATACACACAATACTGCCAAAACCACCAGCCACCGCCGCCGACAAACCAGTCTCGAGCGTTTCCTTTTCCTCCTGCCCCGGCACACGCAAATGCACATGCGGATCAATCAAAGCAGGGGAGACCAAGTACCTCGAGCCATCAATCGTAACATCAGCTTCGCCAGAAAGGGTTGTGACAATCACACCATTTTTGATGCGGATGTCTCGAGAAGAATCATCAGCTAAACGCGCATTCTTAATTTCAATTTTCATAGATTTAGCTCCTAGGGACTCCCCCGCCACTGCGTGGCTCCCCCTCAAAGAGGGGGACTTAAAAGCCAAGCTCTTGCTCTTGACCTTAGAACCCCTCTATGAGGGGTCGAGCGAAGCGACCATGCCCGTCAGGTGCGTGCTTATGGTCAAGAAAGCGAGGGGGAGTTGTGAGAGGTTACGTTTTTCTATTGGCTGTTTAGCCTTTACCCACCAACAAGTGATACAACACCGCCATCCTGACAGGCACACCGTTTTTGACTTGCTCGAGAATCACGCTTTTGCTCGAATCCGCCAGTTCGCCTTCAATTTCAAGGTCGCGGTTCATCGGTCCTGGGTGCATGACAATCGCGGTTTCCTTGGCAAGCTGTATGGTCTTGGCATTGATTTGGTATAGGCTGCGGTATTCTTCCAGACTCGGGATGTAACCCGTGTTCATCCGCTCGAGTTGCAAGCGCAATGCCATGACCGCATCTGCGCCTGATACCGCCTCCTCGAGACTGGTTGTGGTGCTAACTCCATCGCCCTCGAGTTCTTTGGGCAGCAGGGTTGCAGGAGCGCACAGCCGCACTTTAGCCCCGAGTTTGGGCAGCAATTCAGCATTGCTTCGGGCGACCCTCGAGTGACGCACATCGCCGACAATCGCAACTTCCAAACCCTCCAAGCTGCCAAAGCGCTGCAAGAGGGTGTAGGCATCAAGGAGTGCTTGAGTTGGATGCGCCCGACGACCATCACCAGCGTTGATGATCTTGGCTTTGGAGAATTTATTGACGCTATGCGCCGCGCCGCTTGCCTCGTGACGCACGATAAAACAATCTATTTTCATCTGCTCGAGCGTGGCGATGGTGTCTTGCAAACTCTCACCCTTCGCGGTACTCGAGGTGGCGCTGTTAAAAGTAATCACATCGGCACTCATGCGTCGGGCTGCCAATTCAAAACTCAGACGGGTGCGGGTGCTGTTCTCAAAAAAAGCCGTACAAATCGTATACCCCTGCAAAGCAGGCACTTTTTTCACAGGACGCTCGAGGACATCCGCCATGACTTTAGCCGTCTCGAGAATATTCTCGAGCGAACCTTTGGACCACGCTTGAAAATCCAGTAAGTGCTTCATGAGGGCGCTCCTGTAAAGCTGACGAAGGAGGAAGGACGAAGGACGAAGGAATTTGCCTTCCTCCTTTCTCCTTCCGCCTTCCTCGCGCCGAAGGCGCTGCCGCTCATCCCAACACCTCGCCGCGCAGTTCGTAGAGTTCTACGGCATCTTCTCCGTCGGTCTCGAGGAGTTTGACTTTGACCAGTTCTTGACGACTGGTGGGGATGTTCTTGCCGACGTAATCAGCGCGGATCGGCAGTTCGCGGTGTCCTCGGTCTATCAGGACAGCCAGTTGAATGCTCGAGGGGCGACCAAGGTCAATCAGGGCATCCAGTCCAGCTCGAGCGGTGCGACCAGTGTAAAATACATCGTCCACCATGACAATACGGCGGCTCGAGATGTCGAACGGCACTTCGGTTTGGCGGACAATCGGTTGCAAGCCAACTTCGGATAAATCATCGCGGTAGAGGGTTATATCGAGTTTGCCACTGGGGACTTTGACACCCTCGAGTTCCACGATTTTCTGAGCAATTCGCGCGGCAAGCGGAATGCCTCTGGTGTGAACTCCGACAATAGCGAGGTTCTGAGCGCCTTTGTTGCGTTCAATGATTTCATGGGCAATGCGGGTGATTGCCCTACGGATGTCGTCTGGCTCGAGCAAACGCGCTTTGAATTCAGCGTTTCGCATGTTGCCCCCTTGGTCGTACATAAAAAAACGCCACGCTAGAATAAAGCGCGGCTGCCAAAACAGTCTTCACATGTCCTCCTTTTGTGCCTCGCGGGACACACCTCTTGCCTCTCTGGGCAATTTCAAGGTGAGTTCAATGTACTTCTTTTTTAGGGAATTGGCAAGAGTGGGTTTAAGCCAAACTACAGATGCGCCGTTTGCTTCAAGTGCGTAAACTGACTCGAGGTGGTGACGATGTGTCGGTATGCGTTCAAAAATTACAAAAGACATTACGCTTGCTTTGAGTGTCGTAAAACCTTCAAGCAGCCCTTTCGTCTCGAGCCTGTTTTTGAAATGACTTCTCGAGGCGTGGGGTATCGGGCAGGACAAAACTTAATACCAACCGGTTCGGTTCAATGCCCACAATGCAAAAAACCAATGCACCACATGGGACATGATTTCAAAGCGCCAAAGCAAAGTAACCTTAAGCAATGGGAAAAAGTGCGACAACTGGCAATGGCTGGTTTTGTGTATACCTCTTGTGGCTGTGGTGGACCCGGCGAACGCCCAAGGCATTTGCGTGAAGTTCCAGAATTTTTGCATCAACACCAACGACTGAGCGAGGGGCAACGCTTACTCGAGTTGTTCAGTCGTCGGTGAAAATAAAATCTGATTCAACCATGCCAAAATGGTTTCACAAATGGTTATTTGCTCACTTCCATGCAGTAAAATATGACCACTGTTATGAAACCACAGCAATGTGGATTGGCTCAGCCCTAAACCGTGTTGAGCAATTTCAGCACTCCGAGGATGCACCACTTGGTCAGATGTACCCTGAATAATCAATGATGGTACTTGAACTGAATTTAAGGCAAGTCTTGCGACTTTTTGTAAGGCGATAAACTGACCAACCATCGAAAGTGGGATACGAACAGCTTCCCATAAGCGAATAACCCAAGTTTGATTTGAATCGCTCAGCTTAGGTAAAAAAACATTTGAAGTTGGTCTAAATCCACCTCGAGAGACAAGACTTTGCACTTGTAAATGAAAAGCTGGGGCAAGCAAAATCAGTGCTTTGATTGGTAATTCTTTGGCAAGTAATGTAGCCAGTAAGCCACCCATTGAAAACCCAACGACCACAACCTCAGCACACTGTTGTTGTAAATCCAGCAATTCCTGACGTACAGCAGCTAACCAATCTTGCCACCGAACACCGCGAAGTGCTTCTGGATTCCTCCCATGACCAAGCAGCAGAACAGAAGAAACACGAAAACCATGTTGCCTTAAACATTCAGACAATGGAAAAACCTCGTGTGGAGAACCAAAAAAACCATGGATCAACAGCACACCTGTTTTTCCATCTCCAGCGCGATAAGGTAAATGAGAATGCGTTGTAACTGCCACTTGTCGTCCTTTTTACTGACCAAAAACCAGAACATGCGAATGAACAACTGGTTTATAGCTTCAGAACTTCGATGCAATTCAGTATAAACCCTCGAGTCAAAAAGATTAGGATAAATCATCTGCCAAAATCAGCTAAACATCAGGTTTGTTGGTTACGGTGTGAAGCGGAGGCACATATGAAACGAATTGTTGTCATCGGATTGCTCTGCACAATCTCTTCGGTCAAAGCCAGCGAAATTACGATTTACCCCAGTTTTAGCGAAGTGCGCGAAATAGTGCGGCTCAGTGGTGAGAAATTTGATTGGACACCACCTGCCGATTTAGGGCAGTTTTTACAACAAGATAGCCTCGAGTTGTCAGACCCTAACGTACTTTCAATGAGTTTGCTCCCGCCCACGCCAAGCCTGCTCGAGATGTTTGAAGGTAAAGAAGTGAAAGTCTACTACGATGGTGATTATCAAAAAGCATTGGTTGTCAACGCGCAAAAAATGATTTTTCTGATCAACGGAGCGTACATTCAAATCCAAACTCCGTCGGTGCAGTACCCAAGCCTCGAGGGTTGGCGCGTGTCTGCCACGTACTCGTGGCGATTTTCAGGTGAGGCTCGAAGCTCGAGGTTGCAGTACCGAACTCGAGGGGTGTATTGGAATCAGACCAAGTACACACTCAATCAAGACCAACCCAATTCCCAAGCCAACCTGATTGCATGGGCAGAGATTCGCAATGATTCTTTGGTCAATTACAAAAGCGATAAAGCCACGTTATTTGCGGGTTTTGTTCCTTTTGAAATCAGTGAAACCCAACAAAGTTCAAATAGAACGCCAGCAATTCTGGCTTCTCAACCCACTCGTCCATTCGCAACTCCAACACCTGTACCGACCATCACCAATCAAAGCGAAGTCAGTGGATTGCAGAAATTTGAGTACATTGGTGCATTTGAATTAACAGGACGCAGCATCCTGAATTTACCATTTACCCGCAGTCAGCCTTTGGTTAACAATGTTCTCGAGTATCGCGGGGTGTTCAGTCCAACGCGGCAATTCAACAGTGCAATTCAACGGGTGTATCGTTTCCAAGCCCCAATCAACATGCCTAAGGGTTCAATCACCATCCGCGAAAATGGTCAACTGGTTGGACGAGCCGCCATTGGCGATAACGCCAAAGGCAACCGCTTGCGCCTTGATCTTGGCAAGGATTTTGACATCAAATTACGCCGCACCAGCAAACTGCTCGAGAAACGCAGCACCAGAAGCATTGACTACACCAAGTATCAGATTTCACTGCAAATCAAAAACACCAAGTCTCGAGCCATCAAGGTTTCTTTGATCGAAACAGGTTGTGGGGATTGGAAATTGTTTAATCCTAACGGCAAGGGATTGGTTTTAAGCAATGGTGGTCTTACCCTCGAGACAGAAATTGCAGTGGGACAAACGTATACAGCAACATTGCTTGCCAA
>JAAFJQ010000080.1 GCA_013298185.1 Deinococcales bacterium | reverse complement strand
TCTGTACACCCAAACAGATTTTGAGGCAGCCGTCAAACAGATTGCCCCAAACGGTCTCGAGGTGATTTACGACAGCGTGGGCAAAGATACGTTCATAAAAGGACTGAATTTATTGAAACCACGCGGGATGATGGTCTTATACGGCGGCTCGAGCGGACAAGTTGAACCATTGGATTTACAAGTTCTCAATGCCAAAGGAAGTTTATTCGTCACCCGACCAAGCCTAGGGCATTACATTGCCGAGCGCGATGAACTCGAGTGGCGAGCCGCAGAATTATTCGATTGGTTGCACAGTGGGCAGTTGAAGCTCGAGATAGACAAGGTATTTCCACTATCGGAAGTGGCTGCTGCCCATGAGTACATCGAAGGGCGACAAACCAAAGGCAAAGTGCTGTTGGAGATTTGAGCCATGTCAATTCTGTGGGATACTCTCCCAGATTTCATCAGCAATGCGGTACACAGCCGTGGCATCTGCCAGTTTCTTCACCCCTGCTTTTAATGCCTCGAGTTTGTGCGGCGTGGATAGCACTTCCTCGAGCGCCGCAGCCACGTTTTTTGCGCCTTCGGCGTACATCCCAGCGCCTTGTGCCACCACATACTCAGCATTGGGTGATTCTTGGAATTTAATTGCCCCATTGATAATCATGGGCGTACCAAGCGCTGCCGCTTCGGTGATTGTGGCAGGACCCGCTTTGGAAATCAGCAAGTCAGCTGCTCGTAAAAACACATCAAATTCTGAAGTAAACCCATAGATGGTTGTTTTTTTGCGCCAAGTCACAGCCTCGAGTGATTCTTTTAAGGTTGTGTTCTTGCCAGCCAACACCACCAATTGACAATTGGCTTGGCAAGCATCAATGTTTTTTGCCGTCTCGAGCAACGGACCCATGCCGTCACCACCACCGACCAGAATCACGATGGTTGCGTCTTTGTCCCAACCCAATTGGTCTCGAGCCTCGAGTTGCGTCAGTTTCATTTTTGAGAACCTAGGGTGCATGACTGGACCTGTTAGTATCAGCTTTTTTGGATCTATCCCAAGTTCTAAACCACGGTCATAAGCGGGTTGCACAGGCACAAGGGTTTTATCAACTCGAGGGTCGTACCACAGAATTGTCGGCAGGGCGTAATCGGTAATTACTGTAATAAACGGGGTTTGATGACCAAGTTTTCGCAAAGCATAGACACTCGGGCGCACAAAAACACTATGGACACAAACCACAATGTCGGCTGGATGTCGCTTGTACAAATGCCGAATGCGTGGGTACATGTTGCGCTCGTAGAGCTTAGCCGCGAGTTTGTTCTTAAAGAGTCTGTCGCCAATCCAATACTGGGCTTCGTAACTGGCAGGGTGAAGATTCACCCATTTGCCATACGTGGTGGGCATGGTGTTGAACGGATAGGCGGTGTAATCCTTCCACATGTCCACCAGTTCAGTGCTGAATTCACCAGCGTGTTTCTCCTCGAGCGCGGACGTAATCGCTTTGCAAGCAGCCCGATGTCCGCCGCCAGTATCGGACATTAAGAACAAAATTCGTTTCATGGTTTAGCCTCGGATTGCTTGGCTTGTTGGGCTTGTGCCAGCACGGCTGAGCCACCAATCAAAGGTCCGATTAAAAAATACAAGTAATACGATAAAACCCGCCAAATCAGCACAAATGGCACAACTGCTTCTTTGGGAATGCCCAGCGAAGCACTTGAAGTACCAAGTACAATTTCAAAGTAGCCCGCACCGCCGGGCAAGGGAATAAAAAAACTAAAATATACAAGCAGCACTTGCGCGGCAATCAAACCCAAATTCTCCACATTGTAGCCCAATGTTGCCAAGACCAAATTGGCTGCCACAAAATGAAATGTGAAGTTCAAAAAAGTGGATAAGTGCAACTGAATTTGTGTGGCAATTGAAAAGTCACGCATCGAGCGCATGGCATCGGCGGTTTCACCAATAAAGCGTAATGCACCACGTTGAAAGCGTTTCAAAAAAGAAATCTTAAAAATCTGAAAGACCAATTTCTCGAGTTGGTGAGCCTGAAATGCCAGCCCGTAAGCTAAGCCAATTGCCACAACCATACCAATGGCGACCACAACCCCTAGAAATGAACCTATCACAGGGATGTTCAGGTTGATTCCCGAAAAATGCAGATAAGCAAACGATATGGGCAGCGCATAAGCATAAAATACCAAGTCGAGCGCTAGGCTAAAGACCGCCACAGCCGTAGCTCGTCTCGAGTCGGTGTAGCGTGACAAGTACCAAGCCATTGCCACATTTGCACCACTGGCGCTTGGCGTGGTTGCCCCACCAAATAAGTAAAGCAAAAAAGCTCTGGTGGCTCGAGAGAGCGTAACGTTTTTGTTGTTCGATAAAAGCTGAATCCGCCATCCAGCCACCAACCACCATGCAACCACCGAGGCGACAAAAACCACAGCCCAAAGTGGGTGTATTTGAACTGTGCGACTGAACTCAGCGAGGTTAAATTCCTTACCCAGCCCGAGCAAGCCAAAAATACCAAGAGCGGAGAAACCAAGCGTGACCAGCAAGGCTTGGATAGCGTTTTTCACAACTGACCTCGAGATTGCATGGGTACTAGATTATCACTTCAAGGCTTAAAATGGCTTTAGTTGCGAAACAGCACTTGTTCCTTGGAGAAATTCCGCAATGCGAAGTAAGCCGTGACAACTGCAAAAACCAAGTTAGCGACCACAATAACGGCAACAATTTCAGGGGTGGCTTTGCCTTTGACCAAGTCTAAAATCCCCAAGGTGCTGCCAATGATTGGAGTGGCATACAGCAGTGTACTACGGGTGATAAAATCGCCGAATTGCATACCAATGGAAACAAATTGCGCCAGAATTTGCAACGGTACAAGGTATGTTTGGGCTTCTTTGAACGAACGTGCATAAATGCAAATGGCGACCAGCACACCCGAAAGCATCAATGCCACTGTAATACCAATCAGGAACATTGAGAAAAAACCACTAAAACCCAAATTCAGATTGCCACCAAACAAAGCCGTGATGTCGCTGCCCCCACTTGGTCCAAATTGCTTTAAGACAATGGGACTGAGCGCCCCTGAAATCACAAATGCCAGCACCTGCATGACCACACCAAACAACGCCGATAAGGTCACGGCGAGGAGTTTTCCAAGCACCACCTCGAGCCGATTGACTGGTGAAACCAGCAAAATCTCTAAGCTGCCACGTTCTTTTTCGCCAGCCGTGCTGTCCACTGCCACGGTGCTTGCCCCACCGAGAATCGCAAGGAAAATAAACATCGGGAATAAAAAAGCAAAGATACCGCCCGAGCTTTCTTCTTTGGTTTCGGCGTTGATTGCTTCGGCTTTGACAGGCTCGAGGGTGTCTGGGCTTAGACCCACTGAAGCCAGTTTTTGCACCACCAAGGACTTGGAGTAATTGTTGATTGCAGAATTGATTTTTTCACGCACCACACTGGCTTTTTGGCTGCTGAATTTAACGTACACCTGTATGCCAACAGGTTTCCCACCAGCCGAATTTGGCACACCTGTTTTAGGAATACCAATCGCTGCTTCGACATCGCCATTTTGGACAGCCTCGAGTGGCTTTTCGATTGCTTTGAGTTCAACCCCAGCCCCACCTTCGCCTGACTCGAGCAGGGTTCGCAAAGCAGGTGGCATTTGGGCAATGTTTTCCACGCCGACCACTTGTTTCTTCTGGACTTCGCCGCCAAATAAATTCCCAAAAAGCAATGGAAAACCAATGATAAATAGCGGAGTCATGACAAAGGGCAAAATGATGCTGGCACGAAAGGCTTTTGAATCCCTGACCGTTGAAAGTAGCTCTTTGAGTGTCACCCGCCAAATAAAATCCAAGCGCATTACGCCACGCTCCTTGTTAATCTAAAAAAGGCTTCCTCGAGATTGGTGGCGTTAGCTTTGCTTTTCAGATTTTCGATTGAGTCCTCAGCAATCAACTTGCCATGGTCAATAATCGCGGCGCGTTCGCAGAGTTCTTCAGCTTCGGTCATGATATGCGTGCTGTACAACACCACCCGACTCGAGCTTTTATAACCCCGTGCAAACTCGAGAACCGCTCGCCGCGCCACAACATCCAAACCGTTGGTGGCTTCGTCTAAGATCAGCACACTTGGGTTGTGAATGACTGCCCTTGCAATCACAATTTTTTGTTTCATCCCTGTGCTGTACTCCCCTGCACGGCGATTCAGCAGTTCGTTCATCTCGAGGGCATCCGATAATTCTTTGATGCGTTTTTGCGTGTCTGATTTGCCCATGTTGTAAAAACCAGCGAAATACTCGAGGATTTCTTGTCCAGTCAGGCGGTCATATAAGCCCATGCCGCCGTTGACCACGCCGATGGTACGCCGCACGTCTTCGGGTTGGCGTTTGGTGTCAAAACCTGCCACGGTGGCGCTACCCCCAGTTGGCTCGAGCAGGGTTGCCAGCATCCGCAGCGTGGTGGTTTTACCAGCCCCGTTAGGTCCAAGGAGTCCATAAATTTCGCCTGCTTGGGCATTAAAACTAAGGTCATCCACCGCAATAACTTTGGGCGAATAGCGTTTTGAAAGGTTTTTAACTTGGATCATGGTTCTCCTCGAGTTATGGATTCATGTTTGTTGTTCGATACTTTTTTTAAGCATGAATTCAATTTGATTGTTTAAGCTGCGTAAATCCTCTTCTGCCAAATGCTCGAGTTGATCAAAGAGCGCAGCATCTAAGCGCAGTGTGATTTGTTTTTTTGGACGAGTAGATTGATTCTCCAAATCTGAGGTTTGAACCACGGATGTAGTGTTTTTGATGCCTTGTGACATCATGAAAAACAATAGCGCCGCAATGGTCAATGCTCCAGCCATGACGACTGTGGCGATGGGTTGTTTTTCTAGGGCTTGGACAAAAAAACCAATCGTAAAAACCGTGATGATCGTACCAAGCAACAGTGTGTACTGCTTGGTTTGTTCTTTGGATCTTGCCATTGGATCGCCGAATTTGTGTCGCATATCATCACCTTTATAATTAAACTCAAGTGCAAAAAGAATCACTTAGAATCATATTGAAGCACAACTTTTCGGTCATGTCAAGCACACAAAAGAACATACGAAGTCAACGCCAAAATAGTTCCAACAACAAAACAGCCGTAAAGAAACGGCTCATCTCGAGAAATTATCCGAATTACAAACGACCAGCTTCAATAATGCTTTTTAAGAAACCCTGAGTGCGTTCCTTGGTCGGCGCACCAAAAATTTGCTGCGGTGAGCCTTCTTCATGCACCACACCTTCAAATAAAAAACAAACCTTGCTCGAGACTTCCTTAGCAAAACCCATTTCATGTGTAGCCAGCAGCATCGTCATACCCTCGGCTGCCAAATCACGCACCAAGTCAAGCACTTCAGCAACAAGTTCGGGGTCAAGTGCTGACGTGATTTCATCCAAGAGCATCAGCATCGGCTGCATGGCAAGCGCTCGAGCAATGGCGACTCGTTGTTGTTGCCCGCCTGATAACTGATCTGGATAGGCTTTGTGCTTTGCACCCAGTTTGACCCGCTCGAGCAGTTCAGCCGCTCGAGCCTCGGCTTCGGCTTTGCTTAAGCCCAAAACCTGACGCGGAGCAAGGCAAATGTTCTCGAGAACCGTCATGTGCGGAAATAAATTAAAGCTCTGAAAGACAATTCCCACATCGCGCCGCAAACGATTGACATCCACCCCAGCCCCAGAAACCCTGTCGCCTAGAATCAGAATCTCCCCACCAGAAATAGGCTCAAGACCATTGATACAACGAAGCAGCGTACTCTTACCGCACCCCGAAGGTCCAATCAGACAAACCACCTGATGCTCTTCGACACTCAAATTCAAACCACGCAACACAGGCACAGCCCCGTAGAGCTTGGTCACATTACGCATCTCGAGAAAACTCATTTCGCTCCTCTTGTTTTGGCTGCGTCCTGCTCGAGCAACCTGTCCACCAAGCGGGCTTGGGGAATGGTTATCAACACAAAGAGAATTGCTACAATCGTAACGGTGGATAAATTAAAATTATTCGAGGCTAAAATTCTGGCTTGGTTAAAGGCATCTATTGTGCCTATCACATTGACCAGAGCCGTATCTTTTTGTAAACCAATAAAGTCATTGAGTAATGGCGGGATAATTCGACGGATGGCTTGGGGAACAATTACAAAGCGCATGGTTTGAAAAAAGTTCAGTCCTAAACTTCGTGCCGCCATCATTTGGCTTGGGTGGATGCTTTCAATACCGGCTCGGTACACTTCTGCAACATATGCGCCGTAGGTCAGGGTCAGAGCAAAAATCGCATACCAGACAGGTGGCAAATCGCCAAGAATCGGAAAACCCGTCAGCGGCAAGCCAAAGCCAATGAGGTAAATCGTTATCACGCTTGGTAGACCGCGAAAAGCATCGGTGTAGAGCGTAGCCAGCAAGCGGATGGGTTGACCAGCCGCGCCAGGCACCATTCGCGCCAAAGCAACAACCAAGCCCCAAATCAGAATAAAGACCTGAGCCACCATGAAAATAAAGACATTGGTCAAGAAAGCATTGCCAACCAAACCAGCTTTCTCGAGCATCAGATCGAGCTTAAAAAAAGTATTACCAACTGCTACATCTCTGGCAATCATAAACCAGACTGTGCCAAAGAGCAGCACGGCAAAAATCGCATAACCAATTGCGTACCAAGCTGCGTTGCTCGAGTTGGCAGTGGCAACCCGTGCTTCGATCAAATCTTCTTGGGTTAAAGCCTGTTTGGCTCGAGCCGCAAAGCCGTAGGCTTGTATGGTCGGCACAAACAAAGCCAGTGGAATCAAAACCATCACCCCAAGCCCAAGAAAAGCAAACCAAGGCAGGCTTGAAACTCGAGGTAGCATTTCAGACCAGTACAGGTTTTTCTCGAGGGCAAGCGCTGTTTGTTCTTCGGTTACACCAGCCAAAGCCAGCGCCAATTGCCAAACCACCCACCAAGCAAAAAGCGTGGTCAGGCTCGAGATCAAAAGCGCTGCCAATGTTAGCGGCATGGCACTTTTAGGAATGCTAGGGGCGCGGAAGCGAGAGGAGTCTTGATTCATAAGAGATTTAGGAGGAAAGATGAAAGAGAAAAGAGGGTTTCTCAAGGATTACTTTCCTCTTTCCTCTTTTCTCTTTAACCTCTAGCCTCTAAGGTTTGAAATACTTGATTTTCAGAGGGTCAATGCCCCATTCTTTGGCAAGGTACTGCCCAACCAATTTGGCAACTGTGCCGTCTTTGAGCATTTCTTGCAGAATTGCATCAATGGCTTTGTTGTTTTTGCCAGCTTTTGGAAAGAGAGCGCCGTAAGATTCACCTGTTTTGTACTGCCCGATGACTTCAAACTTGCCAGCTGATTGCTTAGACTGGCTCAGCACAATGCTGGTATCGGTCATGGCGACATCCACTTGCTTGGCTTGCAATGCCACAAACAAACCGGGGGTGTCTGGGAAAACTTTGAGGTTCTTGATCTTCAAGGTTTCTCGAGCAAATTTTTCGCCTGTTGTGCCTTGTTGCACACCGACTTTGGCGGTTTTGATGGTTTTTTCATCGAGCTTAAAGCCTTTGCGAACCATCACACCAATGTCGCTCGAGAAGTACGGGGTGCTGAATTCCACAACTTTTTTGCGTTCAGCTGTGATTGAAATTTGGCTCATCGCAAGGTCAAAATCCTTGGTTTGTCCAGCCACCAAGCCATCCCATGCGACGTTCTCGACCACAACTTTCTCGAGACCAGCGCGGTGTGCGATGTTGGCTGCCATGCAGTACTCGACGCCGCTTTTAATGGTTTCTGGTGAGTCACCGTTGTAAAAACCTGGGCTTGGTAAATTGGTCTGAACCGTCAGTTGTCCAGCGATGGCGGGTTCAAATTTGCTTTTGCCCATCACGCCCATGATTGGACAATCGCCGAATTTTGCCATGTTCTGTGCGCCGCTGGTAAAGCCAAGTGTTACCACTCCAGCCAAGCCTAATGCTGCCAATACTTGTAATTTCATACCTTCCTCCTAAAAGAAACTCGAGAGAATATACCGCAATTTCGCTTTGTTCGTCACCGCATGGATTCACATTGTTGAAGCTGGTTGTAAACGCACTGACCAAGCCGCACCACTCGAGATACCAAATTTTTGTGCAAAGTTCTCGCAGTTGCTGGCAATCGCAAGGTGTAATAAGCTGTTGACATACAGCAGCGGTTGCCCGCGTTCGACTGCACCAAATGAATGCACCAAGGGCAGTGTGGCTTCGTAGCGGCTGGTCGTCCCCTCAAGAATTTCGACTTGCACCAAATCAGGTGAACCAAGTTGCTCGAGTAGGGCTTTGGGGATGTTCGTCCAGACATTGCCAAAGTTTATATCCAGCACTGGAATCACACCGCGCAGCACACCGTTCTCGAGTTGGGCTGGAGGAATCTCGAGTTTTTGGATGCTTGGTAGAACCTCGCCGATGTCCTCGAAAGCCAACTGACCCGACGCGAGTTTCGCCCCAACAAAAGCGTACAAATCACGCCCTAAGAAGGTGTATGACTCTGAAGAACCCGGCAAGCGGTGCAGCGTTTCATTGATTTCACGCACCGATTCAATTTGCGGCTCGAGCCATGTCAGCAGCCCGTTATCGGGGCAGACAATGATTTGCCCACCATGCAGTTTTGCTGCCAGACTCTTGCGGCTTGTGCCAACGCCGGGATCAACCACCACCACAAAAACTGTGCCATCACGCCAATACGAATGGGTTTGGAAAAGCCGATACGCGCCCTCCCAAACATCAAATGGTTTCACCTCATGGGTCAGGTCAAGAATGCTTAGTCCAGAATCCACATGCAGCGCCACACCTTTCATGGCTGCCACTGCACCATCCCGAACACCAAAATCCGTCATCAGTACCAAGGCTTGACGGGTTGTCAAGATTTCACCTAGATGCACATGGCTAGCCGCAAGAGAAGACGCTTAAGAAGTTCGGGCTGCCGCTAAGCACATCACAAGCAGTCTAACACGGATGTTTGACTTATCCGCGTCCAGCTTCGATTGAACTCAAAAACCACGCGGGAACGGCATGCTTAAAGTACCGCTGTCCCCACTCAAGCGCCCAATCTTGATAGTGGTTATTGACAATCGCAGCTCGAGCGGCTTCGGTGATACGATGCAAGAAACGCAGATTGTGCAAACTCAGCAACCTTGGCGCAAGCATTTCTTCGGCTCGCAGCAAATGCGAAATATATGCCCTGGAGTGATGATGACAGGCATAGCAATCGCAGCCCTGCTCGAGTGGCTTTGGGTCAGTGCGGAACTTGGCGTTCTGCAAATTTAAGCGCCCCTCGGAGGTCAGTGCGTACCCAAACCGAGCGGTGCGGGTTGGGTAGACACAGTCAAACATATCAACACCAAGCCCAATGCTGGCAACCAAATCCTCGGGGAAACCGACGCCCATGAGGTAACGGGGTTTACCAAGCGGTAAATGCTGGGTGGAAAAATCTACGCTTGGATACATTTCTTCTTTGCTTTCACCCACCGCTAAGCCACCTATGGCAAACCCAGGGGTGGCAAAAGGAATGGTTGCTTCTAAACTCTGTTGGCGCAACCTCAAATCAACCCCGCCTTGGACAATTGCAAATAAGCCTTGGTCGTCTCGGGTTTTGGCTTTCAGGCAACGCTCGAGCCAACGCACGGTGCGCTCCAAGCTGGCTTGACCATATTCAAAAGAAGCTGGATGCGGAGGGCATTCATCAAATGCCATGATGATGTTTGCACCAATGGTTTCTTGGGCTGCCACACTGCTTTCAGGGGTCATCTCGAGCTGGTCACCATTGATGTGGTTCTTAAAGATCACACCATGCTCGGAAATCGTGCGTAAATCGCCTAAGCTCATGACCTGAAAGCCGCCTGAATCGGTCAGAAACGCGCCGGAATAAGCTGTAAAACCACGCAGTCCACCAAATTGCTGCATGATTTCTAAACCTGGGCGCAGAATCAAATGATAGGTATTACCCAGAATCATCTGCGAACCAATTTCACGTAAATCCCGAGCTGAGAGGCTTTTTACACTGCCCTGTGTTCCCACAGGCATGAACATTGGCGTGGTGACGGTTTCAAAAGGTGTAGAAAAAGAAGCGACTCGAGCGCGACCGGATGCGGCTTTGATTTGGAACTCAAACACATCAAGAGTATATGCCAAGGCATCAAGAAAAATGCCTTGGCATCAACAAATAATTTTGCTCGGTCGTTGGGTTTAGAAATCCGCCACCAGTTCAGGGCGAGCAAATTCAATTTTCCCACCTTGTAAGGAAACAAATAATTCACCTTCGGGGAAACTAAGGAGCGCCAATGCCAATGGATCTTCGATTTCCTCGCGGATAATGGCTCTAAGCTGACGACTCGAGCCTTTGATTTTGACTTTGGAAACCAAGTAACCCGCAACTTTACTGTCAAAATGAATTCGTAAGTCACGACTTTTCAGTTCCAAGCGCATCTCCTCGAGCAAGGTGCGTGAGATGTTCAAAAGCTCGTTTTCACCAAGGGCTTTGAAACGAATCACTTCGTCTAAACGGTCCAAAAATTCTGGAGTGAAAAGGTTTTTAATCGGTTGAGTATCGGTGATTTCAGAGTCGCCTGCGAATCGGACACCACCAACCACATTAAAGCCAGTGTTACTGGTCATGATTAAGATACAGCGCTTAAAGTCAACTGCACGTCCCATGCCATCGGTCAAACGACCATCGTCCATGACTTGCAAAAAGGTGTTGTAGACATCGGGGTGGGCTTTTTCAATTTCATCCAAGAGAATCACAGAAAACGGCTGACGGCGCACACTTTCGGTCAAACGCCCACCTTGGTCGTGACCAACGTAACCCGGAGGCGCACCGATCAGTTTAGAAACACTGTGCGGTTCTTGGTATTCGGACATGTCAAAACGAATCAAGCTGCGCTCTGAGCCGAATAAAGTCTTAGCCAGCGCTTTAGCGAGGTGCGTTTTACCCACGCCACTCGAGCCGACAAATAAGAAACTGGCAGCCAAACGGGTTTGCCCACCAAGCCCAACCCTCGAGCGACGCAAGGCAGAAGCCAGTGAACGCACCGCATCGGGTTGCCCAAAGACCTGAGCGCGGAGTTCTTCCTCGAGACCCAAGAGTTTTTGGTCGTCGCGGTCATCAATGTAGACACCGCCCCAAGAATCCACCACAGCTTCGATGTCTTCCCTTGAAACAATCGGTGTGCCGTCAGCGTCCTCGAGAACGGGCATATTCAAGCTGGCGTTCAAGCGCACCCTTGAGCCAGCTTCGTCTATCAGGTCAATAGCTTTGTCTGGGAAATTGCGCCCTGGCAGGCTACGTTCGCCGACTTTGACGGCTAAGACCAAGACATTATCAGGGATGATGACATTGTGATGTTCTTCGTAACGCGATTTTAAGCCACGCAGAATTTCTAAGGTATCCTCTGGGCTTGGCTCGAGAACCAAAACAGGTTGGAATCTACGCTCGAGCGCAGCATCCTTTTCAATATAACGGTGATATTCGCCTGTGGTGGTTGCGCCAATCACTTGCACTTCGCCTCGAGCCAGCGCGGGTTTGAGGATATTCGCAGCGTCCAATGTGCCTTCTGCGCCACCAGCCCCAACAAGGGTATGCAGTTCATCCACAAAAGCAACGACTCGAGCATTGCGGAGTTCTTCAATAATTTGCCTTAAGCGTTCCTCAAATTCACCACGGTATTTTGTACCAGCCACGACGCCAGACAAATCTAGGGAAATCAGTCGAACATTTTTTAAGCTACTCGGCACACGGTTCTCAAAAATAGCAAGCGCCAAGCCTTCTGCAATCGCGGTTTTCCCCACGCCGGGGTCGCCAATCAGCACAGGGTTATTCTTGGTGCGGCGCGATAAAATCTGTACCACACGGCGAATTTCCTCACTTCGCCCAATCACAGGGTCGAGTTTGCCATCCCGAGCTTCTTTGGTCAGGTCGCGTCCGTATTCGTCCAGGAACGGGGTATTGACGTTCTTGGGTTCTTGTTTGGGGTCGGTGTGCGCCAAAATGCGCCAACGGATGGTGTCGGGGTCTCGAGCAAGGTCAGTCAAAATCCTGTAAGCCACGCCGTCGCCTTCGCGCAGGATGCCAAGGAGGATATGCTCCGTGCCAATCACTTGGCTACCAAGGTTACGGGCTTCAGAACTGGCGAGTTCCATCACCCGACGCGCCCTTGGGGTAATCGCAGGGGCTTCGGTGTGACGCAAGCCTTCACCGCGTCCAATAATCTCTTCGACACGGCGACGAAAGCCCTCTAAGGTAGCACCAAACTCAGTCAGGATGCGGCAAGCTGTGCCGCCTTCACGCATCAGACCGAGCAGCAAATGCTCAGGTCCAATCATGGCATGACCAAGTTTACTGCCCTCTTCTCGAGCATAATGGAATACAAGTCGGGCGCGGTCATCGTATCGGTTCATGCAAAAACTCCACTGTGCCAATAGTCTACCCTACTCGAGAAGTTTTTGCTTGGTCAAATTACCTAGACAACCAAGAAGTTGGAGTTACTCGAGCGGCGGTAATTGCTCATATAAACTCGAGAGAACCAACTTAAAATCCAAACCAGAAAAATGAAGGACTGCGTCCCCCTCGAGGTTCTTATAACGCCATTCGGAACCGTCTTTGGAAAACACCTCGGCGATGGGTTCAACTTGGGAGAGCAGCACATACTGCTCCAAACTTGGGATTTGCTGATAGGCTTGCCATTTCTCGCCACGGTCAATGGCTTCGGTGCTGCTCGACAGCACTTCAATGATGATGATTGGAGAATCACCAACTCGAGCCTGCAAATCGCCCGTTTGCCGAGTGATGTAAGCATCTGGGTAATAACCCCTTCCAGATGGGGTTTTTAAGACAACATCATTAAAAATAAAAAAACCTTGCTTTAAGGCGTGTTGCATCAGCATCGAAATCAGCATCAAAGCAAGTAAATTGTGTTTTCTTGTTCCTCCCGCCATGACGAACAGATTACCATCAATAAATTCATGGCGTTCTTGGCTGGTTGCTTCAAAAGCCAAGAAGTCGTCGAAGGTAATTTGGGTTTTGACGGGTGGTTCTCGGGTCATGGCTTAGTATACGCGGTTTGGCTCGAGCAAAGCTGCCAATTCATTGAGTACATCACCCGTGGGCATCTTTGAATCGCGCCAATCCCGAATTTTACCGTTGAAATGAAAGTCCTGTGCCAATTTAACCACTTGTTTTATTGGTGAAAAAGCCGCAAGAAAACCCTGATGCGCGTCGTTTTGTTCAATAATGCAATGCAATAGCAGAACCAACGAAACCTGCTCAAGGTGAGAACCCTGTAAACCACGAACTTTTAACCAATCCCTCGCCATGTACGAGTGCGACTCGAGTAGATTTGCACAACCAGCCCAAGGGTCTCGAGCCGCATAGAACACATTGCCAACATGCGTCATGCGAATTGCCCCAGCGCACATAGGGCAGGGTTCGACGGTGGTGTAAATGCTTAATTCATGCCCCTCGAGTGCCGTTGGAATTTGAGCCAGTGCATTGATTTCAGCATGACCGATGTTTGTACCACTGATGAACCCTTGAATCTGATGGGGTTCACCAAGTCTGTTTCGCCCCCTTGCAATGATTTCGCCATCTCGAGTGACAACCGCGCCAATCGGCAGTGACCCCGCGCGGTATGCTTCCCATGCTTGTGCAAAGGCTTCTTGCCAAGGTGTCTCGAGGGTGTCCCAAAAGCTCACAGTTCGTCCTTGTATTTCACCAGTAATTCTTCTAAAGCTTCGCGTAACAAACTGGCTTCGGTGCGTCCTGTGGCACTGGATAATTTGCTCAGACGCTCGAGTTGGGCTTTGGGGTAAAAATTGCTTTTCAGCGTCATTTTATCTTCAACGTAAATGGCAACTCGGCTTCGTCCTTCGCGTTTGGCTCGGTACATGGCTTCATCAGCGCAGCGCATCAGGTCAGCCACGGTTTTGGCATGTGGTGGCTTGGCGGCAATACCGACGGATAATTGAATTTTTCTGGGAATTTCAGCGCTGATGTTGTGGCTCGAGAAGTGGGTGCGGATTTCCTCGAGCAGAATCAAGGCGCTCTCGGCAGTGGTGTCGGGTATCGCAGCCGCATATTCATCGCCGCCGATTCGTCCGACAATCGCGCTGTCGGGGAGGCTGCCGCCTAGGGTTCGCTCGAGACTGCGTAGCACGGTGTCGCCTGCCGCGTGTCCGAGGGTGTCGTTGATTTCTTTGAAGTGGTCGAGGTCTATCAGTGCCAGCGCCACGGGGCTGCCCTCGAGTTTTTGGACGGCTTCTTCAAAGTCATGACGGTTGAGAACGGGTAAGTAATTCATACGCACCTCTTTCGTAGGATGTTGAGCATATATATATCAGACCTAACATATATATGTCAAATGTATCTTGTCAGATGTATCTTGTCACTGTGCTTGCGTCTCTTGTCACGTCTCGGGTAACATAACAACCACATGGAAGCCCATCACTACCTCCAAGCCCTCGGACTGACGGAATACGAAGCTCGAGCCTACACTGCGCTGCTGTCCCTCGGACGCGCCCAACCCGCCAAAATAGCGCGACACAGCCACATTCCACGACCCAAAGTCTATGAAACCTTAGAGCGACTCGAGGCTCGAGGACTCGCCACCCGAACCCAAGTCTCACCGCTCGAGTACGCGCCGCTCTCGGCTCGAGAATACATCAACCGCGCCGATAGGGAATTCAAAGGGCGCTTAGAAGGACTCGAGCGCAGCCTCGCCAGACTCGCACCAGAACCCGCACCAGAAGCGGTCTACCCACTGCGCGGCGAAGCAGCCACGCTGGCACTGATCGAAGACATTGTGCTGAACTCGAGCCGAACCTTGCACATTGCCGGCGAAGCCGAACTGGTGACGCGGTTAACCGCCAAAACATCTCGAGCCGTAGCGGTTCACACCTCGAGTTTGGAGAACATGCCGCCGATAGCCGCCGCAGGGCAGCAGCCGCTCTTGGTGGCTCGAGACGGCGAAGCTGTAGTCATTGCCCACCTGACCGAAGATGCCGCGCAAGTACATGGCGTGCATTCACACAACCCTGTGATAGTGCGCTTGGTCGAAGGGTACATTGAACTGGCAGGTCTGAACAAAGACAAAAAAAAGAAATAAATCCCATTTTTGACTCACTCGAGTAGGTTAGAATTTCATTCATGGGTATAGCGACGATTCTATGTGGTGTGCTGATGTTAGCCATTGGCTTGGGCAGTTTGGTACAGAAAAAGAGCTTACTACCAGAAATTAAACCAAGCGAAGCTGCGCTGGCAACCATTCCAATGGGTTTGGTGATTCTGGTAATTGGAATCATTATTCAGACAAAAAGCTGAGATTGTTTTTTTCCAGCAAGACAATTCAAGAATTCTAACGCGGGTTAGGCATGCCTAACCCCTACGGTTACGGCTATCCACACCGTAGCCTTGACCTCATGAGAAAGTATTTGAATGCAGCTTCATTTTGGTATTTGCCGATCACATTGCTCACCCTGTCGTTCTCGAGTTTGTAATACAATAAAGCCTCATGAAACATATTCTTGCCCTTGACCAAGGGACCACGTCGTCTCGAGCCATCGTCTTTAGTGAAGATGGTCGGATTGTCAGCCGCTCACAAAAAGAATTCAGGCAAATCTACCCGCAACCGGGTTGGGTTGAACATGATGCCAATGAAATCCTAAGCACCCAACTGCAAACTGCAAGGGAAGCACTGTCTGGGGTCTTGGGCGAGGTTGTGGCACTTGGCATCACCAATCAGCGT
>JAAFJQ010000079.1 GCA_013298185.1 Deinococcales bacterium | reverse complement strand
ACCTTCAAGCCAATCTCCGTGAAATCCGCGCCAAACTCTCCTAGAAATGCCGATCAATCCTGTGGATAACCCTGTTCATAACCCTGTGGAAAAGCTGTGGATAACTTGTGGATAAACTGTGGACAATCCCAACCTTGAGTCAGCCTGTGGACAAGTGCCAAGTTATTAGACAGTTATCCACAGGACACCCCAGACTTATACACAACTTTATCAACAAGTCAAATATCGTACCAGACGAATTAAAAAGCACTTATCCACACTATCCACAGCCCCTATTACTACTACTACTCTTTATATAATTTAATCTGTTAGTATTATTACGTCTCGAGTTTTTCAGTCCAAACACCCAACCAAAGGTCTTCACACCAGACCAAAATACGGAGGAAGCCATGCAAGTTCAAATTCCCAAGAAAAACCTCAATGAAGCCCTCGGTATGCTCGAGCGGATTGTTCCAGCCAGAAGCAGCAACGCCGCCCTGACCCAACTCAAAGTCGCAGTCACACCACGGGGCTTGGCATTGTCTGGCACAAATCTTGAAATTGATATTGAATACTCGCTCGAGGCGCAAATTGCCAATGGACAGGATTTTGTTGTGCCAGCTCAGCTCTTTGCTCAGATCACCAAAGCCTTGTCGGGCGAATTGGTGGAATTGCACCTCAATGGCTCAGAACTGACGGTTGCCAGTGGTGGCAGCACCTTCAAAGTGCAAACCGGCGACCTGAGCGCCTATCCAGAATTGCAATTTCCAAGCGAGACGCACATCACCCTCGATGCCAGGGAACTCAGCAAAAGCCTGACCAGTGTGCGTTACGCCGCCGCCGCCGAGGAATTCCGCGCAATTTTCCGTGGCGTGCAACTCGAGTTAAATCCAACCAGCTCGAGGGTCGTAGCAACCGATGGGTTCAGGTTGGCGTACCGCAATTTTGCCGCCTCGAGTACCACCGAAGCCCGTAAATTGGTGATCCCAGCTCGGAATGCCGATGAACTGATTCGGGTTTTGAAAGACGGGGAGGTCAGACTGACCATCAGCCAAGGGACGCTCTCAGTCGCCACTGACAAGGTGCGGATCAACGCCAAACTCATGGACGGTGAACTGCCCGATTATGCGAGGGTCATACCAGCCACCTCGAGTGTCACGCTGGCAGTCTCGGCGGGAGCGCTGCGCGAAGCCGTGGCTCGAGTTGCCGTGGTTGCCGATAAAAGCAGCAACAACAAAGTTGAATTGATTGTGGCGGGTGGCAAGTTGCAATTGGTGGCAGAATCGGACTTTGGACGCGCTCAGGACGTTCTTGATGTGGTGCAGCATGGTTCTGAGCCAGCCATTACGGTTGGCTTTCGAGCCAAGCAATTGACCGAGGCGCTCTCCCCCATCGAAGGTGAAGTGCTGATTGGCTTGGGTTTGAACGCGCCAGCCAAGTTCACGGCGGAGTCGGACACGGGTTACTTAGCCATCGTTAATCCATTGCGCGTTTGATCTGCTACGATTTTGCCATGACCGCGCTGCTCGAGAAACCACAACGACCAGAAGGCAAGTACCGCCTGAGCTTTGCTGAGTTCGAGCGTTTGTGCGAGATTGAATTCTTTGGCGATACTCGAGTTGAATTGCTGAATGGCGAGGTTTTTGTGAAAGGCAAACAAAACCCACCGCATCAACAAGCCGTCCGATACCTGAGTAAATTGCTCGAACACACATATGGTAATGATTTGGTGATTTCAGCGCAGTTGCCACTGGTTCTCGAGTCACCGCCGCCGGATTATGTTGAACCAGATATTGCATTGCTCAAACTTCCACTCGAGGCATACACTGCTCGAGATGCAACCAACGCCGATGTGGAATGGTTGATCGAGATTTCAGATACGACTTTGGCTCGGGATCAAGGCGAAAAGCTCCAAGCCTATGCCCGCAATCAAATCAGCGAATACTGGATTTTGGATCTGAACGCCAATCGTTTAGAGGTTTACCAAGAACCCATCGAACTCGAGTACAGTCAAAAACGAGTTTACCGAGAAGGTCAAGCTGTGACACCTCGAGCCTTCAAAAAATCAATCGAATGGTGGCAGCCACAAGCAACTTAAAAGTTATCCACAGCTTTGGGATAACTCTGTGGATAATGTGGATAACTTTTTTTAACGTGTGCTTGACGGCTTGGATTCTCCACATTTCCACAGGCTGTTGTGGATAAGCAAGGCAATTTGTAGTCCAGCCTGACGAATTTCTGCCATCTTTCCCAGACAAAAAGCCGTTAGATTAAGCACATGGCTTTTGGCGCACCGTGGTTCTTATTGGGATTGTCACTGATTCCCGTGGTGCTGTGGCTGCATTTTATTCGCCAAGCCAAACGCGAACGGCAAGTCAGTGCGTTGTGGCTGTGGGGCGCGGAAGAAGCCCCTGAGCGCCGCGCCAAGTTTAATCCCAATATTTTGCTGTTGCTGCAAATCCTCACGGTTCTCCTCTCGAGCTTCGGGGCAGCCGCACCGCGATTAACAGGCGATACCCAAGAACGGGTGCTGATATTTGATGTTGGCGCTGCCATGACCGCTACGGACATCACCAGCCAAAACCAAACCATCTCGAGGCTCGAGTATGCCAAAAGTTTGGCTCGAGATAAGCTGATTGGGCGTGTAAGCCTGATTAGGGCTGGTCTAAGCGCCACCATACTTGCCACTCGAGACAACACCCCTGAAGAGCGCCAAACGGCACTACAGAGCCTCGCAGCAGGAGACTCGAGTGCCAACCTCGAGCCAGCTTTGGCATTGGCAAAAAGCATTGCGCCCCAAGCAGAGGTGATTGTTTACTCGAGTCAAGCGCCCTTGGCAAATTTTCGCGGAACTTGGCAACGGATTCTAGGCAGTGGCAATAATCTTGGGATTTCTGCCTTTGCGATTCGCGGCGCACAAGTCTTTGCGGCGTTTGAAAGCAATCAAAACAAACCCATCAATGCCAAGGTGACTCTGCTCAAAGACGAAAAACAAATCCAGCAAACTGAACTGAAAGTCCCAGCCAGAGGGCGAGTCACATGGACACCAAAAATAGCGATTCAACCCGGCACATATGAACTCAAACTCGAGAATCCCGATGCGCTGACGCTGGACAATACCGCTTTTGCGTATCAAATCTCGAGTCGGGTTTTGGTCACACCACCACAAGATGATGTCCTCAAAGCCATCGTCAGCGTCCCCGGAATTCGCACAGCCGCACGGGATATACCACCAAGCACCTCTCGAGGTTACGATGCACTGGTCTTGGTCGGCGTGATGCCAAGGGCGCTGCCAGAAGGGAATTATATTTTGTTCGCCCCGTTACCCAAGCAAACAGAGCAACCCAAACTCGAGCGCATCACCCGAAGCAACACGGCAGATCAGATGCTACGCTTTGTCAACCTCGAGGGTGTGCGCGTTCGGCGTTCCACTTTACCGCCACCAGAGTTGACCGATGGCACTTGGACACCCATCGTTTATGTTGGCGATAAGCCACTGATTTGGCGCGGTAACGCACCCAATACTCGAGTTGTGTACATTGCCGTGCATCCTTTGGAAACCGAACTCAGGAAATTTCCAGCTTTTCCAGTGCTGCTCTACAACATCATCCAAGAATACGCCGCCGCTCGAGCCGTACCACTCGGAACTCGGCTCGGCACAGACGTGACTTTTCAAAATAACATTGCCAATGGATTCACTCGAGCTTTGCTGCCCGGTGTGTACACCTCCGACGGTGAGCGCTTGGTCGCCAATCTTGTCAGCAGCCAGCAAACCCGACTCGAGAATGGGATTTCTGAAACCCTCGAGCTAGGTAAAACCCAAGCCAGTGCAACCACCAATCCAAGCCTAGACTCGTTCAGCCCGTGGCAATTACCGCTATTGATGCTGGCGCTGTTAGCGCTGCTGCTCGAGGCTGGATTTCGCAATAATTTTGGTGGGTTTTTCTCGAGAATCGGAATGAAAAGAGAGGTTGCCAAATGAGTTGGGATTCAAGGCACTCCCCCACGCTCGTTTCACTCGCGTTTCCCCCTCAAAGAGGGGGGCTAAAAAACCAAACCCCTGCTTTTGACCTTGCACTTAGCACCCCTCTTGGAGGGGTCGAGCGAAGCGAGGGGGAGTCCGTAACCAATTGCGTTTTTCCAACATCAAATAAATCAAATTCGTCCGCAAAGGCTCGAGCATCATGAATCTCGTTTTTGCTTATCCAATTGTCTTGGCATTGACTTTGATTGCTTTGGTGGCTGCATTGTGGTTTTCCAAACTTCAAATCATTCGTCAACCAATTCCTTTGCTTCGCACTTTGGCGCTTTTGATTTTGGGTTTTGCAATTGCCAATCCGCTGCTCGAGCAGAGCCGACCTGGGCTGGTGATTCTCGAGGATGTTTCTGATAGCGCTGAAAAAATCACGCTACCTAACCTGACGGTCAAAGCCAAACTCAGTTTTGCTGGTTTAGCTGGTACTGCCAGCCGCGATAACCTCGAGCCGAACCAAACCGATTTGGCAGGGGCGATTCAGACTGCTCAAGCCCTCCAACCAAGCCGTATTTTGTTGCTGTCCGATGGTAATGAAACTCGAGGGCAGGCAATGGAGGCGTTGGGCAATGTGCCAATTGATGTCTTGAAACTTGGTAGCCGCGAGAATGTGGCGGTGGTGGATTTGCTCGCGCCTGATAACCTCACGCCGAACGCCACGGTGCAGACCAATGCCATTATCACAACCAGCCGTCCGACCCAAGTTCGGGTCAAAGCCACGCTGAATGGTGTGCAGATTGCCGCCAAAAGCCTAAAACTTCCTGTGGGGCGCAGCAGCCTCCCGCTCGAGTTTCGTGTGCCTGAGCGCGGTGGGGTGAACATCGAAGTGAGTCTCATCCCAGATTTTACGCAGCCAACCACGGACGATAAACGCAGTTTGTCTTTGAACGTCAAAGCCCCTCGAGAAGTGCTGGTGGTGGGCGATCCTGCTATGGCAAGATTGCTCCGCGCTCAGGGTTTTAGAACCAAAGAAGGCGGTGTCGGTCTGGTGCGCGAACCATTGGCATACAGTGCTGTGTTTATCCGAGCTGGCGCGACCCTGACCGAGGACGCTGGTGCTGCCCTGACCCGCTCGCAACAAGAACTGCTGCGCCGTTACGTCGAAGATGGCGGTGGCGTGATGCTGACTGGCGGCGATCAAAGTTTTGGCTTGGGAGGCTGGAATCGCAGTCCGCTCGAGGCATCCCTGCCTGTCTCGAGCGACCTTCGGACTCGAGTGGATGTGCCACTCGTTTCAATGGTGATGGTGCTAGATCGCAGCCTGAGCATGGTTGGCACGGGTGGCAGTAGCAATTCTCAAAAACTTGGTTTGGCACTCGAGGGGATTGCCAATGTGGTGGAACTAGCCAATGAACGCGATTTTCTGGGTTTAATTGTTTTTTCGGACAACGAGCAATGGATTTTTAAGCCAACCCGAGCCAATGAGAACAACAAACTGCAAATGCTTCGTGCCATTGAAAGCATCGAAGCTGTCGGTGGAACAATAGTCGCACCAGCCTACCGCGAAGCGATTAAAGCCTTAGAGGGTTCTCGAGCGGCGGTGAAACACATTATTCTCCTGACCGATGGGCAATTCGCCGATAACGAAGGACCAAACCCACCTGACTTCCAAGCTCTGGCTCGAGCTGCCAAAGCCAAAGGCATCACCACCTCGAGCATCGGTGTTGGCGGCGATGCCGACAGCAAAAACCTGCTTGTGATTGCTCAAGCAGGTGGCGGGCGGTACTACGAAGCCAAAGACCCCGACACACTGCCGCGCATTTTCACCACCGAAGCCCTGACTTCTAAACGCGCCTTGGTTCGCAGCAATCAACCTGTGACACTGCAAAGTCATCCACTGGCGGGTAGTGTCTCGAGCAAACCACCTTCCGCAGGGCGTTACATTGCCACGACCCTGAAATCCGAAGCCGAGCCAATCCTCATGGGTGCAGACCGCGAGCCTGTGCTGGCAGTCACGCGCAAAGGCTTGGGGCGCACCGCCGCCCTGACCATAGACCTGAATCGCCCCGATGGGCTGACCAATTGGCGAGACTTACCCGGTTTAATTGGCACAGTGGCGCGGTGGCTCGAGATTCCAGAAACACCGTATTCGCTCTCGATCAGCCCTGATGCCAGTGTGGTCACGGTGGACGCGGTGGAACGCAACCAGTACCGCAACAACTTACCGCTCGAGGTTCGGGTTGGGTCTGAGCGAATAGAACTCAAACAAACCGCGCCCGGGCGTTACGAAGCAGCCTTACCTAAAAATGCAGAAGGCAACATTGCACTGCTATCTCGAGGCACGCTGCTCGAGCGGCGCAGTTTAAGCAGTCAGAACAAAGAACTCGAAACAACAGGCGGCGAGGCGTTGCTGCGGCAAATCGCCAAAGCCACAGGTGGGCGGTACTTGGAGAACCTAGAGGGGTACGTTCCAGCCAGGCAAGTCTCGAGCTTACCGCTTGCGCCGTGGTTGGCGCTGTTGGCGCTCTTGGTCTTTATGGTTGAGCTTGGATGGCGGCGGTTTAGGACGTAACGCGCATGGTCTGGGTCTTGACGGTCAAGCATCGCTTTACTTTGCATGGACGCACCACTACACAAATGCGTTAGACTTTGGCGCATGAACTTGGTAGCCCCAAGCCGACTCCGTGCATTCATAGAAAAATACCCCGAAAGTCTCGAAGTAATGCGCGAATGGTACAATCGGCTACGCAAACACGAACTCACCAATTTTGCTGCCCTGAAAGAACAATTCTCGAGTATAGATTTGGTTTTCACCAAAAATGGTACAGCAGTTGCTATCTTTGATATTGGCGGTAACAAATACCGCGCTGTTCTTAAAATAGATTTTGCATCCAACATGGCGTTTATTTGGTTTTTAATGACCCATGCAGAATACGACGAATGGAATCGCAAGGGGCGACCAGAATGATTCAAGTATCTCAAACAGTTCAAACTTGGCAGCAATTGCAGCAAACATTACATGAGCCAAAAACCCACGCTGAATACCTCGAGCTAGAAGCCTTTGTGCGTGAACTGATGCGCCAATACAACACTGATCTCGAGCCGTACCAGAGTTTATGGCGTTTAGCGACTGGTTACATGCTGCGCTTTGAACAAGCCAACGGGCTTGACAAATTCCCAGAATAAATGAAGCCGACCCCTCAAAGCAAAATGCGGCAGATGCTCGAGGAGTGCTTGGTGCTGGTTTTGGTCATGTCACCAAATCTATTTGCGCCATCAGCTCCTGCGTTTGCTCGAGGCTGCCAAACGCGCTGTGCTTGTGCTACTCGAGAAACGAAGAATGGGATTTGGCTTGGCTGGCACTCGAGATCACATCAGAATCGTGAAACCTGCTTGCTTAAAGTGTTTATCGCTGGTCAAAACTTCCTGAATACCGTAATTTTCCATCACAATCATGCTCATGCAATCCGTCAGGTTGTAGCCTTTGTCTTGCCGATCTTCAAAACGTTCTAACCCCATGTGAAATAAGTATTTGCTGTGATGAATCAAATTAAAATCTGCTCGACCCATCAGGTGTTTAATGATTTTCAGGGCTTCACCTCTCGAGTATTCGCCACGTTCAGCATAATAATTGAGAATTTCGGTCAGCACGGCATCGGTGGTGATGAGTTCTGCTGCTTCTACACTTTCTAAAGCATCAACTGCGACTTGGTGCAGTTGGTCTCGAGGATTGATGATTGAAACCAAACACGCAGCATCAATAAAAACTGATCTCATCGTTTCTTAGGCGCTCCGTACAGAATAATGGTCAAGGTTCTTAGCGCCATCTGTGGGTAGCTTCTCGAGTTCGCCCGTCGGGGCTTCTTTGGCAATGCGTTTTGCACTGGCAAGTAAATATGCTACGGCACTTTGTTTTGATTTGGGTTTTGTTGGTGTAGTCATCATGAAAGTATAGTGCAAAATCTGGAATGATGCTTAAGCGCTCCATGCTTTTAGCTCGAGGCTGCCAAAGGCGCTGTGGAAATTGCTATTGAAGACAACGAAGAAAAGGCTTTGGCTTGGCTGGCGCTCGAGGTTAAGTAATAACTGTATAATCCAATTATGGCGAAGGATTTGTTCCACGAAGCTGTCAAACACGCGCTTGTAAAAGCTGGCTGGCGTGTCACGGACGACCCGTACACAATTCAATACGCTGGCAAGAATTATTTTGTTGACCTTGGAGCAGAACGTCTCATCGCGGCTGAATTTGAGAATAACCTGATTGCCGTGGAAGTCAAAAGTTTTGTTGGTCAGTCAGACACTTACGAATTCCACACCGCTCTTGGGCAGTTCCTGACGTATAAATTGTTGTTGGCGCACCTCGAGCCAGAACGGGTGTTGTACTTGGCTGTGCCGCTTGATACTTTTAGAACTTTTTTTCAAGAACCAATCACTCAGGAAGTCATGGCAAAATATGAGGTGTCGTTACTGGTCTATAACCCTGCTTCGGAGGTGATCGAAAAATGGCTTTAAGTTCCTTGCAAAACGCAGTTCGAGCGGTTCTCGAGCAGATTGCAAAACCCAGTAGTCATCAAACCCATTTTGAGCAAGAAGTGGTGATTGATGATGTCGGTGGGCATTACTTAATTCTTCATGTTGGTTGGAATGAGTTTGAACGCACTTATGCTGTGGTGGTGCATTTGGACATCAAAGATGATTTTGTTTGGGTTCAGCGGGATAACACCAACCATAATGTTGTACAAGCGCTTCTCGAGCAGGGAGTTCCTAAAAATAGGGTGGTGCTTGGTTTTCATGCACCATTTAAGCGTCAGTTTACCGAGTATGCAAAAGGCAATGAGTTGTTAGCCACAACCTAAATTCTTGCTCGAGGCTGCCAAACACACTATGGCGATACTCGAGCAAATGAAAAAAAGACTTTGGCTTTTAGGAATTGACCTAAAACGTTTTGAAGTATTTTTTACGCCAAGCAAGTTTGCCATCCATTGCTACAGTAAAGTTCAGACGATCATGAAGAATCATGATCTGCCGCGAGTAATTTTGCGGCAATGCTGTTCTCAGCAAATGCTTGTAAGGCACTTGGAATATGCTCGAGTAGCATCTCGAGGGCGCTTAAGGCAACAACATTTCTGTTTAAGGCAATTGCGGCTCGAGCGATCACCAAGGTTAAACCAATGCTTTGTGCTAGGGTTAAAGCACTTTCTAAAGCATTGGTGTTTTGCTGGGCAATGCCCAGAAAAAGCTGGGCGTAGGCTCGCATTTCAGGCATTTCGTATTCGAGTGCCATGTTGAGCAGGTTTTCGCTGTACTCGATGGCAAGGCTTGGGTTGTTGTTCGATAGCGCATTCTCAGCCGCTGCCAGCATGGTGTAGCAACGTCCAAGGGCGTGTTTGCTCGGCTCGAGGTGACTCAGGGCTTCGCGGACTGCTTCGTTTTGGCGTGGGTCGTTGTGCAGTGCCAAAACCGTGGCTTTTAGACCGCGTGGTATCAGGGCTGCGCCTTGAAAGGTGGTATCGCAAGTGTGAATGCTTTTTTGAAAGTAAATTAAGCTGCTTTCAAGATCGCCGCATAAACCGTACAGCAATCCCAATTGATTCTGGGTGTCCGCCATGAGGTTGTCTTGGATGGCGCGGTACGAATCAGCCTTTTGAATGGCTAGGGCTGCGACTAAGTCTTGCATGGCTTCGTTGTACTGCCCACGCGACAAGTAAATCGGCGCTCGAGCCAGCAGTGCAGCTAGACGTTGCTGCTCGAGGGCAGCAGGGTTCTCGAGGGCGGCTTGTAAGTTGGTAATGGCATCACTGAATTGTCCGCGTGTCCAAAGGGCTAAACCAAGCGTGATTTGGCTTTGGACTTGCTTAAAACCAATTGGGCTGTTTTCGACTGCCACTTGTGCAGCATGGAGGGCATCGCGGGTTTTACCAGTGTACCAAGCGGTTAAGGCTCGTCCAAGTTGGGCTTCTGTTCCCCACGGCACGGTGTTTTCAAAGGCTTTGACGGCGCGTCCAAGGTCGCCTAAAATCAGTTCTGACCAGCCTAGCAAACCCTGAGCGCGGATGGTTGCATCAAAACCCAAAACGGACAGCAAAGGCTCGATCAATGGGCGCACCGCTAGAATTTTGCCTTGCAGCAAGTGTGCTTCGGCTAAGGCTAAACTGGCACGATGCTCGAGCAGCAGGTCATGATGGCGTTTGGCTAACAATAAGGCTTTTTGAGCCGCTTCGGTGGCTTGTGGCAATTGATTGCTCACCAAGAGCGCTTCGGCTCGAACAATCCCAAAACGGGTTTCAAGCTGGGCTTCGAGTGGTTGTTGTCCAATGGTTTCGAGCAGTTTCAGGGCGCGGCTTGGCTCGAGTTGTTCAAGGGCTAATTCAGCGGCTCGAATCAGGTGCGGCACAGCCAAGCGGTTGTCATTGGCGCGGCTGTAATGCTCGGCGATACGGCTTGGGTCAGCGTTTTGTAACTCTAAAATCTGAGCTGCTCGTCGGTTGAGCGCCCTTTGAACCGCTTCGGGTAAGAACTCGAGAGCAGTGCGTCGCAGGGCATCGTGCGAGAATGCGCCTTTGCGGAGCATTTGGCTCTGCTCGGCTTCAAAGAGGGCTTCGGCAACCTCGAGTTCATCCACCCGCAATGTTGTGGCAATCAGAGCGCCATCGCTTGAATCAAGCAAGGCTGCCACACCCAAGACACGCCGCACCAACGGGGTTAAGCGCTCCAAGCGGCGGCGAAGGAGTGTGCCAATCCGCTCAGGTGGCTCGAGTACCCCTTGAAGTTGCCATTGTTCGTCCAATTGCCCGGTTTCAAAAAGGTGCTTTAAGGTTTCAACAATAAACAATGGGTTGCCACCTGTCACCCGCAACAAATCAGCCGCCAGTGGCGTGGCACGGCGGTCAATCCCACCCAGCAATTCCTCGAGTTCAGGCAAGGCAAAAGGTTCAAGTTCGACCCGACTGGATAAACCCGCCACCTCGAGTTGAGCAATTAAGTTTTTCAGCGCGGTTTTGGCTTCCAGTGGTTGATAGGCTGCCAATGCCACCACCCCAAATGGCAAAAGGCGCGGTGTGGCATAACTCAGCCACTCGAGCGTGGCAGAATCCGCCCAATGCAGGTCATCCAGCAGAATTAAACCATTGGGCGCTGCCAAAGAAAGTGCATACTGGGTAAAAGATTCCAGCACCCGCGCTCTGGCATCACCAAATTCACTGCTCTGCTCGAGCGAACGATAAACCACGCCTTCATCGCGTAACTCAGGCACCAACCGCGCCAATTCATTGCGCCAAACCTCGGGGATGCTGCTGCGCTGCCCCATGCGTTTTTCCAGTGCCACATGGTTACGTACCGCTTGAATCAGCGCTGCAAAAGGAATCGTGCTTTCGGTTTCACGACAACGCAACTCGAGTACCTTTGCCCCCAAGGCGCTGCGCGAAGCCGCCAGTTCAGACAACAAACGGGTTTTACCACTGCCGAGTTCACCTGCAATCAGCATGGCTTTACCTCGGGTGACACCACCGACCAACGCTTGCCAAGCTCTCGAGCCAGCCAGTTTTGGTGGGCGTAACACATTCATCGGAATACGCCGCTCCTGAGAACCATCGGGTTTTGCCAGACGCCCTTGTTCAATGGCTTCGATCAGTTGCATTGTTTCCGGCTCTGGAACTGTCGAAAGCTCTTCACGCAGCACCGTCCGCAACTCGAGAATCGCACTTCGCACCGCCGCTCGGTCATCTGCCAAATGTGCCAAGCGAATATAATCACGGTGCAGGTTTTCGGCAAAACGATCAACTGCCAAGGCACGCCGCGCCATCAGCATGGCTTCACGCCATTCGCGTTTGGCACTGAAACGCCGCACCTCGGATTCCAAAAAAGCACTGCGTTTATCGCGCAGCAAAGCCCGCGCTCCTTCAAGCCACGACTCAAATTCCAATTCGTCCAAAGTTAAGCCAGCTGCAAATTCACCTTCTTCGGCATTGAATTGCTCCAAGTCAAGAGTCACACTGGGCGACAACCAAACATTATGACGATCATTCAAAATCACTTCGCCCGCTTGGTTCATTCGGTAGACTTCTTGGCGCAGATTGGCTCGAGCGCGTTCCTCGTCGGTTTCATTCCAAAGCAGCGTTGCAATGGTGCTACGAGCTGTCACACCCTCGAGTGCCAAATAAGCCAGCAGCGCACTCGAGCGCTTACCCAAAGGCACAGGGAGGGTATCGCGCTCCAGAACGCACGCGCCCACCAAACGCAAACGATACTGGGACATCCAAAACGCAGTTTAACGCCTCTTTTGTGGGTAAAGAAAGTCCTCGAGACTTATCAACACCCCTGTGGATAACCTTGGGGACTGACACAACCCTGACCAAAGCACACAGGTCTGCGAAAGCAGTAGACTAAGTCATGTCTTATAAAAACCTATTTTCGCTTCAAAATAAAACCGCTGTTGTGGTTGGTGCAGCCAGTGGCATTGGACAAGCCGCCGCCAAAGGCTTAGCTGATTTTGGCGCTCATGTGATTGTTGCCGACATGAACCTCGAGGGGGCAGAAGAAACCGCTGCTGCCATCCGAGCCTCTGGTGGCAGCGCCGAAGTACGCATGGCAAATCTGTCGGATGCTTTGAGCGTCGAAGCACTGTTTGTTGGACTGGACAAAGTGGATGTGATGGTCTGCACCCCAGCCGTCAATGTTCGCAAGCGCTTGTTGGATTACACCGATGAAGAATTCGACAAAGTGGTTGGCTTAAACCTCAAAGGCAATTTTAGGCTGCTGCGCGAAACAGGGCGCTTTATGAAAGCCCAAGGCTCGGGCAGCATCATTGTTTTCTCGAGCATCCGCAGTTTGGTGGTCGAACCCGGACAGGGCATTTACGCCGCCACCAAAGCAGGTGTGCTACAAATTGTTAAAACCTTGGCGGCGGAGTTGGCAGAATATGGCGTTCGGGTCAACGCCATCGGACCCGGTGTGGTCAACACACCTTTAACCGCACCCATCAAAAACAATCCCGAATGGTACGCCGCCTATGCCAAGAAAAGTGCGCTTGGGCGTTGGGCAGAAGTGGACGAGATGGTAGGACCTGTGATTTACCTTGCCAGCCAAGCCTCGAGCTACGTGACTGGCACGATTCAATTTGTGGATGGCGGTTGGACAGCCATTGATGGGCGTTTCACGCCGCCACTTTAGCCTAACCCAACCAGTTTGGCACTGACTTCCCACAGTTTCTTTTGCAGATCGGTGTCTCGAGCTGTTTGTGTTGGCTCGGCTTGGTTGCAGTTATCCAAAAAATACTTACCCGTCACGGTACTGACTTCTGGCGAACTAGACAGGTAAACCGATGTTCTCGAGCCGCGTTCTGGTTTGACCATCAGCATTCGGGTCATCCATTGCAAAAACGATGGCATGGTGCGCCATAAATTGCTGCCAATCACACCGGGATGGAGTGCATTGGAGGTGACTCGAGTTCCTGCCAACTGCCGTGCCAACTCGGAGGAAAACAAAATATTCATCAGTTTGGTGTTGCAGTAGGCTTGCCAGCCTTTGGCGGGCGCAGCTTTTTGGTCGTACTCGAGTTGCTGAATATCGTTAAAATCGATTTTCCCACTGCGATGCGCCATGCTCGAGACCGTCACCACGCGTCCTTGCTCGGCTTTTTGCAGAGGCTCGAGCAGCAAATTGGTGAGTAAAAACGGCGCAAGGTGATTGACTGCCAACTGCATTTCCATGCCTTCAGCAGTCACAAGGCGCTCTGGTGGGATAATCGCGGCATTGTTGACCAAGACATCAAGTTTTTCATAGCGCCCTTTGACCTCGAGCGCCAGTTTGCGAACATCGCTTTGCAAGGCTAAATCTGCCAGCATCAGCACAATGTTTTGACTGCCAGAATCGAGTTTGGCTTGGGTGACAGCAGCTTGACCTTTTTTGGCATCTCGAGCCACCAGAATCACAGTTGCACCAAGTTTCGCCAATTGGGTTACGGTGGTGAAGCCAATACCAGAATTTCCGCCTGTGACCAAAACAATTTTATTGTTCATTTCAATCCTTTGAGCATTGCTCGAGAACCACTTGGGTTGCTGCCAAGTCCTGTACACCTAAGCCTACCAGCTTGGCGATGGTGATTTGTGCATCCGAATGCCTGCCCAGAGCAGGCTGCTCGAGTAAACTTCCCAGCTCGATGGGCTTGATGTCTAAACCTGATTGCAAGCCTCGAGCCACATCGCCGTATTTTTGGTTGACGGACAGTGAATCCACCACCAGAATATCGGCTTTCTCGAGCAAGCTGGGTTCGAGTTCGCGCTTGTGTTCGTCGTCTGCGCCAACCGCCGTGATATGTGTTCCAGCTTGTACCCAAGCAGTTTGAATTAGCGGCTCGAGGCTGCTGGTGGCAGTGACCAGAATATCGGATTGTTGGATCACCTCTTGGAGGTTGGGCTGCACCAGAATTTCTATGCCCTGCAAAAGTGGCTCGAGTTGGTTTCTTAAAGCATTGGCTTTTTCATGGCTTCGCCCCCAAATCAGAATGCGTTTCAAAGCAAACAATGCCTTGTGTGCCAATGGTTGCCAAAAAGCCTGAATGCCCGTTCCAACCATTCCCAAAGTGCGCGAATTGGCTCGAGCCAAAGCCGCACTCGCCACTGCACCTGCCGCCGCCGTGCGCCAATCGGTCAGCAAACCACCATCTTGAATGATGGCAACTGGTGCGCCTGTGGTCGCATCAAATGCCATGACCGCCCCATCCCAAGCGGGTAAACCTCGAGCTGCATTGGTGGCAAATCCCGCCGAAACTTTGACCGCAAACACCTTGCTGCCTTTGATAAAACCACTTTTGATATGAACTTCGCCGCCGTTGGGTCGTAAAAAACCAATCGCATCGCTCGAGTCGCCTTTTGAGTAAGCCTGAAAGGCGTGTCGCATCGGTTCAATCAAATCCTCGAGTTTGATGTTGGCTTTGATGTCTTGGGCTGAAATAACTTTCATGGTTTCACCTGAAGCACTTTCTGTAAGGTTTCTAAACTTATTTTTGCACCACAAACCACAACAGCAACACGTTTCCCCTGATACGCATCGGCAACTTTGGCAAAGGCTGCCAAAGCAACACCGGCTGCCCCCTCGAGCAGTTGATGCTCGGTCTCGAGGAAGTCACGCATCGCCAACATGATTTCATGCTCAGAGACCGTCACCCATTCATCCACCAGGGTTTGACACAGCTCAAAGGTGATGGCATCGGGTTCTATCCCACCTGCACTGCCGTCAGAAATCGTGGCTAAGGCATTGATTTCAATCAGATGACCAGAGCGCACCGATTGCATCATCGCCGCATCATTGCTTGGCTGGCAGCCGATGATCTTGATGTTTGGATTTACGGCTTTTAAGACACCAGCAATCCCTGAAATCAAACCACCACCGCCAACCGTCACAAACACAGCTTCAACATTGGGCAGGGCTTCTAAAATCTCGAGTCCTATGGTGGCTTGCCCCGTAATCACATCCATATCGTTATACGGCGAGATATAAGGCTTATGTTGTTCCAGTGCAATTTGACGAGCATAATTTTCGGTGATTAAACCATCATCGCCATAACGCTGCACCACAGCTCCATACCGCTCAATCGCGGCGCATTTGACCGAACTGGCATGATTGGGTACAAAAACCAATGCTGAACCGCCAAGTTGCGCCATCGCATACGCCACGGCTGCGCCGTGATTGCCACTCGAGGCGGTTACCACACCTTGCTCGAGAACTTCTTTGGGCAGCTTAGAGAGTTTTGCCATTGCCCCACGAATTTTGAATGAGCCTGTTCGTTGTACATTCTCGAGTTTTAAGAACACCTGAGCGCTGTGGCGTTTTGACAAGGTGGCAGAAAA
>JAAFJQ010000008.1 GCA_013298185.1 Deinococcales bacterium | reverse complement strand
CCATTCATGACTTGGGCGTTACCAATAAAAAGCGCTGTGATTTGTGGAGCAGCGCGAAGTAACTCGAGGGTCGCCCGATACCCGCCGCTCGAGTTGTTCATACAGTTCTGCATTCGCCGAGGCTCAAGTTGAATTCCAGCTTTCTCGAGTCCTTGTAAGAACCCATCACGGCGTTCTCGAGAACTGGTGAATGCCAAATTGCCCAGCACCAAACCAAATTCTTTGTGTCCAAGTGCCAGAAAATGTTCGGCTGCACTGTTCGCTCCGCCGATGTTATCGGATAAAACAGCCGTCACACCACTCGCCCCAGAGATGCGATCCACTTCGACAACTTGCACCCCTGCCCGTACCAGCGCTTCTGCCGAAGCCACGTTCAACTCGGTAGGCTCGAGAATCACCCCACCGACCCGAAAGCCACTCAGCAACTCGAGGTACTGCGCTTCGCGGTTGCCGTCTTCGTTGGAATTGCACAGGATGGTTGAGTACCCATTGGCTTGGGCAACATCCTCCACACCCTTGGCGACTTCGGAGTGAAACCGCACCATGATGTCCGATAAAATCAGCCCAATCGTCTTGGAATCCCCTTGCCGCAAACTCCGAGCCAAATGATTCGGCGCATATCCAAGCCGCACCGCTGCCTTCTGCACCCGTTCCCTTGTTGCTGCCGCCACACGATGAGGCTGAGTCAACGCCCTCGAGACGGTGCTGATGCTGACATTGGTTTCTTTAGCAATTTGTTCGAGATTGACAAGGTTATTCATGATTAGAAGAGGCGAAAGGTGACTCGAGTTGAGTTTGAAAAGTTCCGTTCATGGGCATTAGTTTAAGCGAAAAAACGCAACCTCCTACGAACTTCCCCAGCCTCGCTTCTTGACCCTAAGATGCACCTGACGGGCAGGGTCGCTGCGCTAGGCAGCCCCTTCAATGAAGGGTCTTAGTTGTTAGTTCTTGACCTTGCAGTTGACCTTGAACCCCTCTATGAGGGGTCGAGCGAAGCGAGGGGGAGTACCTAACCAATTGCGCTCTTTTCCACTTCACCCTTTCACAGCTCCCACAAGCAACCCCCTCGAGATGAACCGCTCGAGGAACACTGCAATCACACAGACTGGCAAAATCGTGACAAGCGTCAGCACGCTGATTGCTTCCCATTCCGGTCCGCGCTGTGCGTTCTGCGCTGCAATCAATATCGGCATGGTCTGAGCGTTTGATTGCGATAAGAACAAGGCAATGATGTACTCGTTCCAAGCGAATACCAGCACAAATAAGAATGTGGCGACCAATCCCGGCGCGGATAATGGCAATGTAATCCTCAGAAACGCCTCGAGTTTGCTGCATCCGTCAATATAAGCACTTTCCTCGAGTTCAACGGGTATGCTCGCAAAATAATCCTGCATCAACCAAACCACGAGTGGCAAATTAAAGGCGGTATAGGCGATGATTAGCCCAATCTGTGTGTCGAAGAGTTTGACTGTTTGGAACAGAATAAAAAGCGGTATCACCACCGCGACAGGTGGCAAAATGCGTTGTGAGATAAAGTAAAAACTCAGTTCTCGGTTGCGGAGTTTTCCACCCCAAATGTACTTAAAGCGCGTCAAACCATATGAAGCCAGCGACCCAATTATCACCGCGAGGATGCTCGAGCCAAGGGCAATGATGATGCTGTTGAAGTATTGGCTGCTAAAGTACCGCCAGTCGGTAATAAAGAACCTGTTCCAAGCATCCATCACTGGTTGAAATTGAATGAATGGTAAGTACAACGGACCATTGAACACATTGCTGCGTGATTTGATCGAGGTCACAAGCGTCCAGTACAACGGTAGCGCCACAATGATTGCCCAGCCGTAAAGAGCAATGTACATGAGTGCCGTTTGCCACACGGGGCGTTTTCGTTTCATCCTGCCACCTCGAGTGCGCGTTTACGAATGATGTTGTTGTACAGCGTTCCGATAATCGTTACGACCACCACCAGCAAGTAAGCAATGGCAGCAGTTTTGCTTTGGTCAAAGGTGCGCCAAGTGTAATACGCAAACAGCGACGTGGTTTCCGTGGCAATGCCCGGACCGCCGCCTGTTAGCACAATCGGCATGTCCACAATCTTAAAGGCTTCAACCAAACGAATCAGCACCACACCTGTACTGACGGGCAATAAAAGCGGAAAAGTGATTTGGGTAAACATCTGCCACGGGGTTGCGCCTTCGACTTGGGCGGCTTCGTAAGGTTCGTTTGGCAGTGCCTCGAGACCCGCCAGCAGCACAATAATCACAAATGGAGTCCATTGCCATGTGTCCCCGACAATCACCAGTAAACGACTGAGGTTGGCATCGGCAAACCACGGCAAGTCAGCAAAGCCTAGCGCTTTGGCGATTGGCGCGAGTGGTCCAATCTGAAAGTTCAGCACCATTTTCATGATGTACGCCACAGCGACAGGGGTTATCATCATTGGAATCAGAAATAAAACCCGAAAAAAGGTTTGTCCAAATAATTTTTGCGTCAGCAGCATGGCGATGCCCAAGCCCAAGCCGAATTGCAATGCCACGCCGATAAACACAAACAACAAGGTATTGCCAAGTGTCCCCCAAAACCGAGCATCCGATAATAAATTGCTGTAATTCTGGAAGCCGACAAACTCGAGTTGCAATCCGCCGCCTGTACTGAATGAGGATTTGGTCATGGACAGCAGCAAACTCGAGATCAATGGGAAGATGCTCATGACAAACACCACCACCAAAGCGGGGAGGAGAAAGCCCAGTTCACTACGGGTTTTATTTCGGTTGTTGGTTGAAGTTGTTTTCATGATTTTTAATTGCTCGAGCAGCTATAGCATACCCAATTCGCTGTAGGGGCGGGGCTTCTTGATTCTAAACGCGCACCTGACGGGCAGAATCGCTTGCCTCGCCCGAAATTGAATATTGGTCTCGAGAAAAACAAAACAAGGCGAAAGCACCATGCTTTCGCCTTGTTTGCTTGGTTTATTGTAAGGATTTGAGTTTCAAGCTCTGACGGTAGATGTTCAGTTGCTTTTGGCGACCAAGTTCATTGGTGATTTTGTTCCACTCGGCGGCAATGCCGTCCAGTGCATCTTTTGGTGTTTTTTGACCTGACAAGGCTTCGGACACGCCAACATCCATGGCGGCTTGGTAACGGGCTGCACCTGGTACGCGGTAATCAAGTACCAAGTTGCGGTTCTTTAAGCTCGAGCCGATGGCGTTGAGGTAATTCTTGGCATCGGTGGCGTCCATGCCGGCTTTGACATACAAGTCTGGCGAAGCAAAGTGGCTGGTGCGGTATGGGTTAAAGCCAGTGATACCTATTGTTACGTCTTCGTTGGATTGTGCTGGTTGTCCAACAAAGGAAAGGAAATCAAAGGTGGCTTGTTTTTCTTTTGATTTGGCGTTGACCGCGCCGCTCCAACCACCGAAGGCAGCGTATGGCGCGTAGTTGATGCGTGGAGCTGTGACCCACTTGTTGGCATCACGATCCCAGTAATCTTTTGAACCAGGCAGAATGGTGCTGCCGAGCTTGCCTTTGATGCACGAATCCTTGTCGGCGGATAAACTGCCGATGTCACCCCAGTCAATCGCAAGTGCAGCTTCGCAGGCTTTGGTGAATCCACTGCGAACCTCGCCTGTACCGTAATTGAGAATATTTGGTGGAGCGAATTTCTGAATGTCTTTCCATTCAGTAAGTGCGCGAACAAAGCCATCTTCGTTGATTAACGGGTTCATGTTGTTGGTGTCAAAGAAGATACCTTGAGCTGTGCCTTTGTACTGCATATAGGCGGCGGCTCTCGAGCCGAGAATCCAGAACGATTGGGCGTTGCGGGTCATGGCTTCGACAGCACCGTAAATCTTTTTGCCGTCCACGGTTTTGCCATTGAAGAATTCTGCCATGTCGCGGTATTCAGCCCATGTTTTTGGAGCAGCCAATTGATAACCGTACTTGGTGCGGAAAGCAGCGCGGTTAGCGGCGTTCTCCCAGAGATCGCGGCGGTAGTAGACCATTTGGAAATCGCCATCGAAAGGAACCATGTAGGTCTTACCAGCGTAGGTCGCGGAGAATTCGCGGAAGAACGGTGCAATTTCGTTCCATTTCAGTTCAGGAGCGTTTTTAATGTAGCCATCGAGTGGCTCGAGGTAACCTGCCGAGACGTAATCGCCAAGCCATTGTGGGGCAAAAACGGCAGCATCGAAGCTATTGGCGTTTTGGAAGTCGGTCAGGATGCGTGGGAACAAATCACCGAAGGTGGTCAGCACAATGTTGACTTTTGCACCAGTCAGCTTCTCGAATTCAGGGGCGTGACGACGCAGCGGCTCGCCGATCTGAGGTCCATCGAAGGTGACGATGGTGATGGTTTTACCAGCGTACTTTTTAGCGCCTTGCCCTTGGGCTACTCCCAGCACCAAGCCTGCTGTGAGTAAACCAACTGCACCGAAAGCAATGTACTTCTTATTCATAACTCCTCCTAGAGAACCTAAACACTCGAGAAAACCGTCTTTGGCAAACGTTTGCAGCTAGAGCAGAACAAAGCAGATGCCGTAAAGAAATTGATTTGAGTGGTGTCAAAAGAATACGCATTTTAGGCATGAAAGTCAAATGCCAAGGGGATATTTCTAACCTTGGACAATCGAATCAATCTGGGCTTTGACTTGTGCCACAGCGCTTGGCTCGAGAACATCAAAAGCATACTCGCAACTCCAAGTGCTTTTTGGCTCGAGACTCAGCACCCGCCCTGCGGCTTTTTCGGTGGTGTACCCCGTCGGTTCAGCCGTGGCGGGTAACACCAGACCAAAGCCGTCTTGGTCTGGTGTTCGGGTAATCCAACGCACCCCAATCGGCAGTTGGCTCGGGCGGTGCATGACATGGTCAGCGCTGCCATCTGGGTGAACTTGTAAGCTGTGCGCCCAGCCGTTTTGGTCGGACAAGTAATCAATAAAGAACACCACTTCAGGGTCGTAACTGACACTGGTTTTTAATGTATGGTGCAACTCTGGATTGTTTTTCAGTTGCTCGAGTTGCGCTAGGGCTTGGCTGGACATTTTCACATGACTTGGGATGCTGCTGCGAATCCGCACGGTTTGCGGCGATACCTTAGCGCTGTAGACAATCTCGGCTTCGTCTTTGGGGCGCAAATTCAGGTGCGCGAGGTACATCAAATCCATTGGGCTACCCTTGAGATTTTCGATCTCGAGATGCACCGCCACACGGCTCGAATTGGCATAAAAACGCACTTCGGGACGCGCCAAGTAATTGTGTGCAAAGGCGACGGTATGCTGGTATGTTCCGCCCAGCGCAATGTACGTCCCGTGTTCATCCTCCGAAAGTTGCAAATAGGCTGTTTGATAAGGCGCATTGGGCAACTCACCATGGAGCGGGTGCGAATCAGCAGGCGTTGGCACTCCCATGGCAGTCACACCACAATGCAGCAGCAGCCCCCCGTAATTCTCGAGATACGCCGTGGTGGGCTTTGGATCGGTGAACATGGAGTGCATCGTCAAACGTCGTCCACGCAGCACCGCATCCCAAATTTGCTGCCCTTGAAATGGCAGCATGATCAAATGCCCAACTGCATTTTCAAAACGCACAGCGCACACACCGCTTGGATAAACAAAGGTGCTGACCTTAAAATCTGCTGTCTCGAGCAACACCTGATTGACTTGGGAAAAAGCGTGTTTGTACAAATGAATGGTTGTTGCCATGTTGACCTCCGCGAAACACAAACTGTGGAATGTTGGTCAATCTAGCATAAGACTGCAAAGGTTTGCAGTCCCCAGAATTGGACACCTCAGATGGACATTGGATGGACTTTTTAACCTACAGCCTGCTCGAGCGCCGCTAGTGCTGCGCTGACATCCTTGATTCCACCAGCTTGAGCCATGGCTGGACTGCCACCGCCATTACCACCGCCAGCTTGGGCGAGTTTACGAATCAAATCGCCAGCTTTGATTCCTTTGGCATTGGCTTCTTTGGATACTTTGACCACCAAGCCACCACCAGAACCCACGACCACAATATCGGCTTTTGATTTGTCCATCAGGTCATCAGCAGCGGTTTTCAGGGCAACCCCTTCGACCCCCTCGAGTTGAAGTCTGGCAGCCTTGAAACCACCGAACTCGAGCGTGTCCACATTTGCTCCACCAGCGGTTTGCGCCCGTACCACAGCGGCTTTGAGGTGATTGATTTCTCGAGTCGCGGCTTTTTGTTCATCGAATAGTTTTTCTAAACGCTCAGTTAGGTTTTCGGGCGTGGTGGTCAAAGCTCGAGCTGCGTTTTTCAGTTGCTCGAGTGCATGGCGGGTGAACTGAACAGCAGCTTCGCCGCACAAGGCTTCGATGCGGCGCACTCCCGCTTTGATGCTTTCTTCGGAAACAATCACAAAAAAACCAATTGCACCTGTGCTTGGCACATGCGTTCCTCCACAAAGTTCTTTGCTCGAGATCTGCTTCACAGATTCTAAAATCCCAAGGCTCGAGACGTTACCGCCCACACTGACCACGCGCACGACCTCGCCATATTTCTCGCCGAAGAGTGCCATTGCACCCGTTTTACGAGCATCCTCGAGGTTCATGTTTTCGGCAGTCACACTAAAATCGGCTTGAACCCAACGGTTGACCAGCATTTCGACTTGGGATAATTCCTCGCTTGTCACGCTTTCGCTATGCGTGAAATCAAAGCGCAAACGGTCAGGGGCAACATACGAACCAGCTTGGTTGACACTTGAGCCGAGGACAGCTCGCAAGGCAGCTTGCAATAGGTGCGTGGCGGTGTGATGGCGTTCCGTGGCACGACGCGCCGAGTTCTCCACAGTTGCGTCGAGGGTATCGCCAAGTTTTAATGTACCACGCAACACCGTGCCTTCGTGGATGAACACACCACTGGCGGTTTTGAAGGTGTTCGATATGGCAATTTCACCGCTTTGATGAGCGGAAATGCTCCAGTGCAACATGCCTGTGTCGCCGATTTGTCCGCCGCCTTCAGCATAAAACGGGGTTGACTCGAGGATGATTTGAGCGTTTGCACCTTCGCCGATGCTGTCCATCCGCTCGCCGCTCGAGACGAGCGCCAGCACTTTGGCGGTGGTTTGGGTACTCGAATAACCCACAAATTGCGTGGCGGCAATCCCCTCGAGGGCGTTGCTTTGCCCTTCAAATAATTCTCGCCCAACAAATTTCGAGCCTGCTCGAGCGAGTGCCTGAGCTTTTTTTAGGGCGGCTTTATAACCAGCTTCGTCCACACCAACACCGCGTTCCTCAGCGATTTCTTTGGTTAGGTCAAGTGGAAAACCAAAGGTGTCGTACAGCGTAAAGGCATCATCACCAGACAGCACATCGCCAGAATTTTTAGGCTCGAGCAGTTTCTCTAAGCGCTGAATGCCATTGCCTAGGGTCTCGAGGAAACGGGCTTCCTCGAGTTTGATTTGTTTAGCCACACTGTCAGCCGCTGCGATTAAATCAGGATAGGCAGTGCCAAGCGTCTGCACGACCACTGGCACAAGGTTATAAAGCGCAGGTTCTTTTAAGCCAAGCAAATAAGCATGACGGCTGGCGCGACGCATGACTTTTCGCACCACATACTCGCGTTCGCCTGTGCCGAAGGTTAAGCCGTCCGCCAGTGTCACTGTGACCATGCGGATGTGTTCGGCAATCACCCGATGCGAAACGCTTTTTGCGCCCTCGTAAGGCTGAGCGCAGAGTTTTTCGACGGCTTCAATCAGTGGCTTAAAATCATCGGTTTGGTAAAAATCCTCAACCCCTTGTACGACAGCTGCGACACGCACCAAGCCCAAGCCCGTGTCAATGTTTTTGCGCCCTAAATCCTCGAGAGCGCCAGTGCCATCTGCTCCATCGGTGCGGTTATACCCCGGGAAAACCAAATTCCAGATTTCCAAAAAGCGCGTGGATTCACGGGTTTCAAAATAATCTGCCCAAGTGTCCGTGCCAAAAGCCTCGCCACGGTCATAATAGATTTCTGAGCAGGGACCGCAAGGACCATTCGGACCTTTGCTTGGAGCATTCTGAGGCCAGAAATTCTCGTCGGCATCAAAGCGGTGAATACGACTTGGCTCGAGACCAACGTCTTTGGTCCAGTAGGTAAAGGCTTCGTCATCGTCTTTGTAAATTGTGACGTAGATTTTTGAACCATCCAGCCCAAGCCAATCTGGGCTGGTGATAAATTCCCAAGCCCAAGTAATCGCTTCTTGCTTGAAATAACTGTCAAAACTAAAATTACCCATCATCTCAAAAAAAGAGCAGTGACGGTTGGTGCGCCCGACATTTTCGATGTCGCCAATCCGAATGCACTTTTGTGCCGTGGTGACACGTTGCCAAACGCCGCCAGCCAAGCGCGGTTCAGCGCCAATGAAAAACGGCTTAAATTGGCTCATACCCGCTACGCTGAACATCAACGTTGGGTCGTCATACACAGGAATTGGATGCGAGGCGTAACGCAGGTGTCCTTTGGACTCGAAAAAAGCCAAATACTTCTCGCGGATTTGCGAAGTGGTCAACCCACCAACTTGGGATGTGGTCATCATAAGCTCCTTTTTAACATAAAAAAACACTGCCGAAAAAGCCAAAAAGCACAGCGTCCAAAACCCAAAGGGCTGGCGCTGTGCTTTCAAGCTCGAGCAGTGTGCTTCATTGATAAGGATTGTAAAGACCCAACTCGAGTTCTGTCAAATTTGTGATACTTGCTTCTCGAGGTGATAAACGAACTCATCGCTCGAGGTGATAAACGAACTCATCGCTCGAGGTGATAAACGAACTCATCGCTCGAGGTGATAAACAAACTCATCGCTCGAGATGATAAAAAGTGCGCTCGCCGGTATCATGGATTTCAGTCACCACATAACCCGAACCAAAGTAATGTGGAAATACCATCCGATGCGCTTCACGCCAAGTTTGGGCTGCGCTCAAATCCGTTTTTTTCAACGCATCAATGTCCCTCGGGCTTTCAATCAGCACCACAGCCCCGCTCAGCTCGAGGTTGGGTGTTCCTGCTCGAGTGCCAGTGGCTTCAAGCGCCATCTCGCCGCTTGGTGGGGTTTTGGGTTGCTCGAAAACTTCTTTGTGTAAATCCCACTCAACAAAGAACCTATCGGCGGGTAAACCCGCGTAAATCCCACCTTTGATCGTGTACCAATCTGGGTGATACGAAACGGCTCGAGCGCCGAGCTTACCCAAGTTGAGCCGCGCATTTTTGGTTAAAAGTGGATCAAATGTCCAAGTCATCAAGTCATAACCAAGTTCCACAGAGCGGTCGCGCTGATGAATTTTCAGCCGAGCCGCCAAGCCACTGTGCCGATGCTCAGGACGAATTGCCAGCATATGCGAATGTTGCACCATTTGGTTTTTGTACTTGGCAGGGAAACTATACGCAAAGCCCACGGGCAAATCTGAATCAGGCGCAAAAGCAGCACAAACCACCCCGCCCATATGGGCATGAACCGTGAATAAGCTACCCGGTGTGAGGTCGCGGTCATCATAACCCCAAGCGCTTTGCTGCACTTCCTCGAGTCCATCCATGTCCTGAGCGCGAAGCAAATCCCTGATGATGTAATCCATACTGGGTAGTTTACCTGCTAGGCTGTTGAACATGCCAATCCAAACCCTGCGCGTTTCCGACACCACCTTCGATGCTGCCCTCGAGCCTTTTGCTGTGGTCGGCGATCAATTAAAACTCAAAACCGAATTATCTCGAGAACCCAAAGATGATGAAATCCTAGATCGGTACGCCTTCACCGCTTTTGTCGAAGCCCTGCGAAGCGAAGAATTTGATGAAGACCCGCTTGAAACGGTGCTTGACCTCGAGCTAACACAGCACTTTGCTTCTGACGATGAGGCATGGGAAGCCATCAAAGACTTTTATGCCGACCGCGCCTGCACCTTACTGATTGTCGGCGAAAGCGAAGAATTTATTGTTGGAGATGAACTTTTAGGGACCCTTGGCTTAGCGGTCTAGTCTTGTTGCTCGAGAAATTTTGCATGGGCAGCGTAACCTAGTCCCATGCAAAATTTTCCATTGCCAGACGCTCGAGGGCGCTTCGGACGGTTCGGTGGACGTTATGTGCCTGAAACCCTGATTCCTGCACTCGAAGAGCTGAATACTGCGTACCTCGAGGCGAAGTCTGACCCTGTGTTCATGGAGGAGTTTGAGCGTACCCTGCGTGAATTTGTGGGTCGTCCGAGTTTATTGTACTTTGCCAAGAACCTGACCGAGCGCCTTGGTGGGGCAAAAATTTATTTGAAGCGCGAGGACTTAAACCACACTGGCGCTCATAAAATCAACAACACCATCGGACAAGTGATGCTGGCAAAACGCATGGGCAAGAAACGCATCATTGCTGAAACTGGCGCAGGGCAGCATGGTGTTGCCACTGCCACAGCTTGTGCTTTATTTGGTCTCGAGTGCATTGTCTACCAAGGCGAAGAAGATGTGCGCCGTCAGGCATTAAATGTTTTTCGCATGAAGCTCTTAGGTGCAGAAGTTCGCCCTGTCTCGAGCGGCACGCGCACCTTAAAAGATGCCACCAACGAAGCCATCCGCGATTGGGTGACCAATGTTCGCAGTACCTTTTATGTGCTTGGCAGCGTCGTCGGACCTCACCCGTACCCTGCCATGGTGCGCGATTTCCAGAGTGTGATTGGCGAAGAAACCAAAGCCCAACTGCTTGAACTCGAGGGACGAATCAACCCCGATGCAATTGTCGCCTGTGTCGGCGGAGGCAGCAACGCGATTGGGATTTTTGCACCATATGCGTACCTCGAGCCGCGCCCGCGTTTGATTGGCGTTGAAGCTGCTGGACACGGCGTTGAATCTGGACTGCACGCCGCCAGTGTGGCTGGTGGCAAGGTCGGTGTACTCCACGGTTCTTTGATGTACTTACTTTACGATAATAACGGTCAGATTGTACCCGCTCACAGCGTCAGCGCTGGCTTGGATTACCCCGGCATTGGACCCGAACACAGTTATTACGCTGCTAATGGCGTTGCTGAGTACGTGCCAATCACTGACCGCGAAGCCCTCGAGGGATTTAAGTTGTTAAGCGAATGCGAAGGCATCATCCCCGCCCTCGAGACCGCTCATGCCATCGCGCACCTGAAAACCCTAGCACCAGAACTGGGCAAAGACAAAATCATTGTTGTCAACCTCTCAGGGCGCGGCGACAAGGATGTCCAAGAAGCCATGCGAGTCATGAACGACATGGAAAACGCCGCCAAAGCCTAAACCGTAGGGGCTTAGCGTGCTAAGCCCACCATCACCCACCGTAGGGGCGAGGTACGCCTCGCCCAACCCGCAAAAAGCCTATGCACATTGCAAAAGCATTATGCCATTCAAGGCGACCACAAGGGTCGCCCCTACGAAAATCAAACGACCAACCGTAAGGGCAAGGCGCACCTCGCCCGACCCGAAAAAGCCTATGCAAAAGCATTACGCCAATCAGGACAGACACAGGGGTCTGTCCCTACAAGGACTCACATATGAACCGAATTGAAACTGCTTTTTCCAATGCGAAATCCGAATCTCGAGCCGCATTTATTGCGTATTTACCTGCTGGTTTTCCGACCTTAGAAACGTTTCAAGATACTGCCAATACGATTCTCGAGTACGCCGATGCTCTCGAGATTGGTTTGCCTTATTCCGACCCGCTTGGCGATGGTCCAACCATTCAAAAGGCGGGTGAACGCGCCCTCGAGAATGGCATGACCGTGGCTGGTACATTTGCCGCCGCTCGAGAATTACGAAAAAATTCGGATAAAGCCTTGTTTATCATGACGTATTACAATCCAATTCTGGCTACGGGCGAAGCCGAATTTATTGCTGGTGCAGTCGCGGCTGGCGTGGATGGTCTGATTCTGCCAGACTTACCGCCTGACGAAGCCGACACGCTGATTCCTCTTGCCGAGCAAGCTGGTCTGAAACTGACTTTTTTGCTTGCTCCAACCAGCACCCAAGACCGCATTGATTTGGTCACTGCCTCGAGTACAGGTTTTGTCTATGCCGTTTCGGTGACAGGTGTGACGGGCGCTCGGGTTGGGATTCCCGAAGAAGTGCCGCTCATGGTGGGTAAAATCAAAGCCAGCACCGATAAACCCGTGGCAGTTGGTTTTGGAGTCTCGAATTTCGAGACGGCTCAAGCTGTGGCTCGGGTGGCGGATGGTGTGGTGGTTGGTAGCGCCTTGGTGACTGCCGCCGCTCGAGGCTCGGGGCTGCCTGAACTGTGTGCTGAAATTCTAGCGGGTTGTAAGAAATGATTGCCATTGCTGCGCTGTTCTTGGTGGCGGGAATTGCTCATTTTGTTGTACCAGCTTTTTTTGTGCGAATCATGCCGCCACCACTTGCACCGTGGGCGCTCGAGCTGACGTACATCAGTGGCGTGTTTGAGATTCTCGGCGCAATAGGTTTGTTACTACCAAAAACTCGAGTCTGGGCGGCGTATGGTCTGATGGTGTTGTTGGTCGCGGTCTACCCTGCCAACATTTACATGGCGCTCGATCCAGCCAAGTTCAATGTGCCAGCCTATGTCGTTTGGGGGCGGCTACCCTTGCAGTTCGTCTTGCTCTGGTGGCTGTGGCGAGTGGCGGCGCAAGCCAAGGCTGTTGCAATAGAATCAGAACATGCCAACAGTTTTAAGAATTAATGGTTATGTCGCGCCTAAACAAATCAAAGCCACACGACTCACGTTTACTGAAGATGCTCTGGAGGTTCAACTCGAGGATGGACGCAACATCAGTTTGCCGCTCGAGTGGTTTCCTCGTTTGCGCGATGCCACGCCCGAAGCTCGAGCCAATTGGCGTTTTATAGGTGGTGGTCTTGGCATTCACTGGGCGGATTTAGACGAGGATTTGAGTGTGGCAAAATTCCTCGAACCTTGATGATGTTCTGCTTGTGACATTCCTTGCCATGCTTTTGGGCGTAGAATACCATCATGCAAAATCTCGAGCGCCCAACTGTTTTGATGGATCGTTTTGGGCGAATCATTCGTGATTTGCGGATTTCTGTCACGCCGCGTTGCAATTTTCATTGCGCGTATTGCGACCCACTGACTGATGCTCACCCTGAACCGCGCGGAATTTTAAGCGTGCAAGATGTGGATAACTTTGTCCGAGCCTCGGCACTTTTGGGCTTGGATGCGGCTCGTTTCACAGGTGGCGAACCCCTCCTTCGTAAAGAACTGCCACAAATGATGCACAATGCCCGTAATACGCCTGGAATCAAAGACATTGCCATCACCACCAACGGCACGATGTTCAGAAGGCGGCATAAAGAACTGCTCGAGGCGGGCTTAAATCGGATTAACATTTCGATTGATGCACTGAACCCAAGTATTTTTCGTCAAGCCACGGGCGGCGGCGATGTCAAACAAGTGCTGGATGCCATTGACCTTGCGCTCGAGTTGAATTTGCATCCTGTGAAACTCAATGCTGTTTCGATGCAGGGTATCAACCACACTGAGTTGCTGGACTTAGCACGGCTTTCACTCGAGCAACCGCTTCATGTGCGCTTCATCGAGTACATGCACCTGAATAATTCGGATCTGGAATCGTACAACAGTGCTTTTTTATCTGGTGCAACCGTCAAAGCCCAAATCGAAGCTGAATACGGAACGCTCGAGGTTGTACCAACCGATCCCAGCAGCCCTGCTCGAGTGTATAAAATCCCGAACAGCCAAGGCAGTCTTGGTTTTATCAATCCGATTTCCGAACCGTTTTGTGGGGCTTGCTCGAGAATGCGCCTCACGGCTGACCGCAAAGTGCGTCCATGCTTATTGACCGACCGTGAACTCGATGCCAATGCAGCGTTTGACAGCGCTAACCCAATCGAAGCATTGATTGATGTGTTGCTCGAGGCGGCGCATAAAAAAGACCGCATGGGCGATTTACTGCCCAAAATCCGTGAACGCACCATGGTCGCCATTGGTGGCTGAACAAGTCCTGCCATTGGTGGCTGAACAAGTCCTGCCATTGGTGGCTGAACAAGTCCTGCCATTGGTGGCTGAACAAGTCCTGCCATTGGTGGCTAGAAGAAAGCAAGAAAGGTCACCAGGCTGGGAGCTATGCGGCAAAAATAGAAAGCCCCTGCTTTTCTCTTTCCCCTTTTCTCTCGCCCTTCTACGCCACAGCCGTTTCTTCTCGAGCCAAGAACTGTTCAAAGGCATGAACCAGCAGCGGATCGAGTTTCCAGCCTGCTTCACGGCGTAACCATGCGATTGCATGGTCGGGGTCAGTGCGTTGCGTGGCTTGTTGGTAGGCGATCACGACTTGTAAAATTCGGGTGCTTTGGGCTAACGGAGCAGCATCAAAACGTTGTTTGAATTGTTGTATGGCTTGTTTTGTCTCGAGTGGTAAACTTTCGGGGGGCTTATTGCATTCAAGGTGCGCGGCTGCCCATGCGATCGCGTTGGCAATCGGTTGTGGTTCACCAAGGTACTGGGCAAATTGTTGAATCAATGTGGTGGTGGTGTTTTGCTTCAGGCTTTGATTCAGGGCTTGTTCGGCGTTCAGGGCTTGCTCGAGGTGAGGGGCAATTTGTTTGATGCGCTCTTCAAGCCAGTCTAATTCAGTGGTTTCAAAAGGTTCATTGGGCGGTTCGTGCAGCAAATGCAACACCCCAAGAGGCTGATGGTGTGAATCAAAAAACGGTATTGAGACTTGGGTTTGGGTTGGGCTGAGGTTTGGAACTGGACTAAAGACTTGTGGGTGCTTTGAGGGGTTGCGAAAGATTTGCAATTGGCGTTGCTTTAAGACCACCCAGCTCAGACCAACACCTCGAGGGACACCATGACTTCTGAGGTGGGTAAACCAGCCACTGGCATGGTATGACCACAGGGTTAAGTCTTGGTCTCGAGCCAGAATGGATAAGTGCTGCGCTGACAAGCCACTCTGAACCTCATTGAACAAGGTTCGGGTGATGTCTAAAGAGGCAGTTTCTTTCATGGTTGGCAGCAACACAAGCATTATTACGCAATTTCGAGGTAAATGGTTGCAAAAAAGCCGAAGGCGGTTAAGCCTTCGGCGCTGTGGTGGGCAGGGGTGGATTCGAACCACCGTACTCGTATGAGAACAGATTTACAGTCTGTCGCCTTTAACCACTCGGCCACCTACCCGCGCACCACAGACCCTAAGGTGGTTAATGCCCTTAGGTTTGGAGCCGCCCATCGGAATCGAACCGACAACCTTCCGATTACAAATCGGGTGCTCTACCGGATTGAGCTAGAGCGGCGTTCCAATGGACTTGCGTCCGAGTGCGAAGGGTATCAAACCAAAGCAAAGCTGTCAAGATGCAAATTGGCTTATTAAGAACTGGCACTGGTGTACGAGCGTCTTTGTAGGGGCAGACCCCTGTGTCTGCCCTGTTTTTTGTGATTGAGTCCAATGTTCAAATGAAGAAGTCCTTGAATGCTTAAATCCTTAAGAACTGGCACTGGTGTACGAGCGCAGCGCAAAGCGCCAAAACCAGCGCGATAAGGCAATTAAGCCAACTGATAAACCCAATGCCCAAACAATACTCGAGTTCTCGAGCTGACCCGTGAACGCTTGAGCCGGAACAGTGGTGATAAAGGCAATTGGAATCACAAAGGTAAAAACCGTTCGTACCCAACCGGGGAAGACCTGAATCGGGAATTGTCCTGCGCGGTAAACGCCCCAGAATAACTCGGTCACATTTTCGACCCGCACAAACCAAAATGCGGTGGTGGAGAGCATGAAAATAATGCTGTAGACAATTCCGTATGCCAGCAGCAGTAAGCCAATCCCGAGTATGATTTGAAAAAAACTTGTGCCTGTCTGATTCAGCGCCCAAATGATAATTCCCACGCCGAGTAGCACATCTGGTAGTTTTAAGACATCAATGTTGCGAAAACTGACCAAAAACTGTGCATCTATGGGTTTCAGCAGTACAAAATCCATCGTGCCAGTCCGTACCCCTTCGGCGATTTTACTCAGGTTAGGAAAAAGGAGCATCCCCATCAAGCCATCAAAAAACGTAAACACGCCCAGCACCACCATCGCTTCTGGGAATGACCAACCAGCAATTGCTTTGCCATCGCCAAAAAGGATGCTCAGAGCAAGAATTGAACCCAGTAAACGCAGCGCGGTTTCGACCAGATTGACCACAAAATTAGCGCGGTACTCGAGTTGTAAACTTAAACTCGCGCCCATAAAAATTGAGATTAAACGGGTAAATTTCATGCGCCCACCGCTCCGTATTGTTTGCGCCCTAAGCGCCACATGATTTGGTAGACCACAAAAAACACACCAACCCAAAGCAGTTGCACCGCTAAGACTCGAGCCATCTGTGTCCAATCAAGTTGCCCAGTCAGGATTTGGGCAGGGTAATAAATAATGTATGGAAACGGTAGGTACTCGAGCAGACCACGCAGCCAAGCGGGGTAGAACTCAAGTGGCGCAAATGTTCCTGCCAGCATGATACTCAGAACAAAATAAAGTTCGTCCAGCGCGGTGGCATTCTCGAGCCAAAAGCAGGCTAAGCCGATGCAGTAAGCAATTAAAAAACGAATGATGAATGCCAGAATAATTGCAAAAAAATACACCACAACATGCTCGAGTTGCTTAACCAAAACCGTTCCAGGTACAAGCAGCACGCCAACCACCACCACCAAAAACACAAATGGGTAGCGCACAAAACGCTCGGTCACATGCTGCATAAAGTATTCCCAAAAGGGGTTGATTGGGCGCAGTAACTTCACAGAAAAAGTACCTTGACGCACGGCGAAACTCATGTCCCACGCCACCCAAGCCACGGTCATTTGTCCGCTCATCCAAGCCGCTAGAAAGTACGCGGCAAATTGGCTGCTCGAGAATCCGCCTGTGCTACCGCCTTCGGCTTGGGCTTTGCCAATCCAAACCGTCATCATAATCAGGGGCAGCATTCCTGCCAGCATCCAAATGATGATCTCGGCACGGTAAATCGTCATGTGCGAGAGCCATGCGGTGAAAAGGGCTTTGGCTTTGCGAATCATGCCCTCACCTCGGCTCGAGAGAAGAGTTGCCCAATAATTTCCTCAATCGGCGGGTCTTCGATGGTAATGTCGGCAATTGGTAATTCTGAGAGCATTTTGGCACTGCGTTGTGAAACTTCGCTACGTGCCACTCGGAAGGTGGCGTTTAAGCCTTCTAAACTCGAGAGTGTGCCGTAACTTTGTAAATCGGTTGCTGATAATTGCCGCTCGAGCTGGAGTCCAATGATTTTAATCGGGCTGGCAGTCTCGAGTAAACCACTAAAATCGCCGTCGAAAATAATTTTGCCTTTGTCCACCACAATAATTCGTTTGCACAGGGCAGTTACATCTGCCATGTAGTGACTGGTGAGAATAACCGTGGCGTTAAAACGTTGGTTGTACTCGCGGATAAATTCTCGGATTTTGACCTGCATATTGACATCTAAGCCAATGGTGGGTTCATCCAAAAAAAGCACTTTGGGACGGTGCAAAAGGGCTGCCGCAAGTTCGCATTTCATGCGTTCACCCAAAGAAAGTTTTCGCACTTGTTTTTTCAGAACACCTTCTAACTCGAGCAGTTCGGTGAATTCACGCATCGTGGCTTGGTAGTCTGAATCCGAGATTTCATAAATTGCTTGATTGACCAAAAAACTGTCCAGCGCGGGTAAATCCCACATCAGTTGTTGTTTTTGCCCCATGATCAGGGTAATGGATTTTAAGAAACTCGAGCGACGTTCAAACGGTACAAAACCCGCCACTCGAGCCACGCCAGCACTGGGATGCAGCAAGCCCGAGAGCATTTTTAAGGTGGTGGTTTTGCCAGCGCCATTTGCGCCAAGAAAACCAACCATTTCACCCGATGCTATTTGGAAACTTACGCCATCCACGGCTTTCACGGTTTTGGTTTGGCGCTTAAAAAAACTTTGTAAACTGCCTTTAATACCCGCTTCTTTTTCGGCAACAAGATAATGTTTCTCGAGATTTTGGACTTCGATCATGAGGTTTAGCCTATCATTGCAGCAAAGGGCTTTGCACTCAGCTTTTTAGCTTGGTATCAAATCCAAGATATTGCAAATCGCCAATCAAAATGAAGTCTGGTCATGCCAATGAATTCTATCTTTTCAGTTTAATTTTACGAAAACTTAAGTCAAGCCCATCATACAAAGTTAGCTCCCCTTTGCTGACCTCGAGATCAAGCAATACATGCAGGGCTGCTCCAGCCATGAGCGAACCAATCACGCCCAAGAGTGGTGCAAAAACGCCAATCGTATCGCAGTTCTCGGTTGGGGCAGCATCGGGGAAGGCTTGGCGCAAAGTAAAATGCTGGTCAAAGACAGCCGTCATGCCAGTAAAGCCTTCGGCAGCTCCCCAGACCCAAGTTTTCTCGAGCGACGAAGCGGCATCCGAAACCAAATGGCGGGTTTCTATGGTATCCGAGCAATCCACCGTCAGGGTGCTTGCTCCAATCAAATCCACGGCGTTGCTCGAGGTGAACTGACCAACAGGCTCGAGACGAATTTCTGGATTCAAGGCTCTCAGCCGCGCCATTGCCAACTCGAGCTTAGGTTGCCCAACATCGGAGGTGGTGTATAAGAATTGGCGTTGCAAGTTCGATAATTCCAAAGTGTCGGCTTCGGCAATATGAATTCGACCCACACCACTCGAGACAAGGTAGGTCAAGACAGGGCTGCCTAAGCCACCAGCACCGATCACCAACACGCTCGAGTCCCGAAGGCGTTCCGTGCCGTTTAAGCCAATTTCAGGCAGGAGAATCTGACGAGAATAGCGTTTCAGTTGTTCACGGGTGAAGCTCATAAAGTATCTCCTGCATTTGACAATAGTGTCATTTTGATATAGCCTTGAATCAGTCAGGGGCTAGGGCGTTTCGCTCTAGCCCTTGCCCATTGTTGATTCTGCTGAAAAAATGCCCGTCATACGCTCAAAATGCCTTACAAACCAAAGTAAGGCTTTGGTTTGAATGTCTTTTTTTCCTGCATTTTTGATGATGTATTCATACGCCAGTAGCTTACCCCACAAACGTTCCGACTCACTGCTGTTATGGCTATGGGTATGTTGCATTTGACGTTGTAAGTAATAACGCGCCATCCAAATGATGTCTTTATCTCGACGATTAGGTGTCTTGTTCTCTCGAGTGATTCGTTCTAAATATCCAAACACATAAGCATGAATGTCTGGAATTTGTAGCAATGAGTCAAGGTGACTATGCTTAAAAAAAAGTCCGCTGATATTTGGCAAATGCTGCTTTTCTTGTAAGTAATTAAAAAGCGCTGAAGTACGATAGCCACGATTATCAGAGCTATCATCAAAAATGACCTCGGCACGCCAATCGCGCCGAGCAAGTTCTTTTTGGATAGCAAACAGCATTTGAGGCACAGCCCATGTGATCGGTCTGGCTTGAAATTCATCCATTTTGGCGAGGGCAGCTAAAAAGTCTGGATATTGAGCTTCGGGTGCATCCCAATGACTGAAAAGTTGCGTCATTGTCAGATTTTTTGTCACCTTGGGATCATGCGTATCATAGTCACCAGCCAAAAGCAGCAGGGGTAACCTATATTGATCTTGAAGCTCAAAAGCCATCTCGAGCCAACGAACATGACGTTGCCAATATAATTCATCCAAACCTTCTTGTCCCCTTGGATATTTTCGATAAATCAGTTCGCGTTTTGGGTGTAAAGGGTCATAACCTTTACTTGAAGGATTAATCAAATCTGCCGCGTGAATCTCGGGAAGCTCATCAGGGTGTTGCTGAAAAAAGGCTTTTGCCAACTCATAGCCTTGTGGAGAACTCTGGATTTCAGTCAGGATTTGCTGTTGTAAGCTTAACCATTTTTGTTTTAATTCATCATGAAACGTGAGTCGCACAAAGACTGCCACCAAACCAAAAACATTACTTTTCATATGCCCTGTTTCATCAATATAAACACGGGCGTTCTGAGTCATTATCAACCAGTTTAACAAACAACCAACACTATGGCAATTGCAGCAAAAAGCCAAAATCAAGTTGATGTTTCAAACTGTTCGAGAACACGGCGCACAGCTTCAATTGTGGCTCGACCATTTGCACCAACCCAAAGCAGCAACTCGAGCCGACGGGCGTACAATTGCCCTAAGTTCAAATCAAATTGCTCGAGTGCCAGCGCAAGCGCAGCGTCCTCGAGCCAACTGATTTCTCGCTCGAGTGGATGCCAAGCGGCGTTGCCCCAGTCAATCAAACCGAGGTACTGACCTTCTCGAGTGATGACGTTGCTGCTCCACGCATCGGCATGTGCAAAAACAAGGTTAGAAGCTGTGTGGGGTTGCAGCATTTGCGTTGCTAAGCGCTTTTCAGCCGCCGAAAGACTCAAGGCGAATGCAGACTCGAGCAGGTGCAGTCCACCAGCCCAATTCATGGTTTTCAAAGATGGTGCTTCAAAGGGTTTTGAGTGGAAACGCTTGAGGTCGGCTAACAACTCGAGCCAAACAGCATTTGGTGCGTCTGGCGTGGCGCTTTTACCCTGTAGGCGCTCAAAAATACTGTACTGTTTTGCCCAAGCCAGTGGCTTGGCAGTATGCACGCCAAGTTGAAGCGCATGAAGTGCAATTTTGGCTTCCCTGATATGGTCAGTGTGTTCATGAAGCGCAATTCGCACCACATAATCCTGCCCAACAAACACTGCATTGGCAAGACTAAAAACAGGCTCGAGGAAGTCCGAAAACCCGTATTGCTCGAGTAGTTTATTGGCTTGTAGTTTCAAATCATCATTCATAAATTTGGTTATCTTGGCACTGTTCAGCCAACACTGAACTAAGTACACTCGAGTACATGCAACCACTCGAGACACGCAAAGACTACACCTATGGCACTTTGGAACAAAATCAGTTGCTCGAGAACCCACTGGAGCAGCTTTCAGTTTGGTTAGAACAGGCGAGCCAAGCGGGTATCCTCGAGCCGAACGGTATGACGGTTTGCACCGTGCGGCAAGGTCGCCCCTCGAGTCGGGTGGTGTTGCTACGCGGCATGGACACAGGTTTGGTGTTTTACACCAATTACCTATCCCGTAAAGGCACAGACACCGCTACCAATGCCTTTGCCAGTGCCAGTTTTTGGTGGGCTGCGCTCGAGCGACAAGTGCGAGTCGAAGGGCAACTCGAGAAAGTCAGCAGCACAGAATCAGATGCTTATTTTGCCAGCCGCCCATATGAAAGCCAGCTTGCCAGTGCCGCCAGCCCGCAAAGCCAAGCCATAGAACGCCCAGCCCTCGAGCAATTGGTGATGGATTTACGCACCAACTACCCAGAGCGAGTGCCGCGCCCAGAGCATTGGGGAGGGTATAGACTTGTGCCAGATTACCTCGAGTTTTGGCAGGGGAGAAAAGCCAGATTACATGATCGAATTGTGTACAAGTTCAAAGGTGGGAAGTGGAAAAAAGAGCGACTTGCACCATAAATTTGCTAGACTAACCCCATGTCCTTTTCAAATCATACCCTGACCGCCCAAAGCGCTCTGCTCTGGTCGCACAATGCCGCCCTCGAGTTATCCGCGCCACTTGAAGGTGTGATTCGCGCTCGGTTCGCGCCAATTGCTCGAGTCTCGAGTCAGACGTTTCCGCGTTTACCACAGAAAGATTCTTTCGCCGTGGTGCATTCGGGTGGTTTAGAAATTGATGCGACCCTCGAGGATGGGATTTTGTCACTCGAGGCGGGTGGGGTGCATTTTGAATTGGATGTGCCAAGTGGTGATTGGAAGTTTTTTGATGCGGATTCAAGGTTGTTATGTCGTGGTTTTGAAGCTCGAGGCAGCGCAGCACAGGCTTTTCCCAATGATAGCTTCTCGAGCAGCCTCGAGTTACGTGCGCCAAAAGGCGAAGCCTATCTTGGTTTTGGTGAAAAAGTTGGTGTGCTGAACAAACGTGGTATGCACCTGACGTTTTGGAACACCGATGTTGTGCCGCATCATCCAGACACCGACCCGCTTTATCAGAGCATTCCTTTTTTTATTGGCTTACGTGACGGCATTGCATGGGGCTTTTTCTTGGATGAGTCTTGGCGCACCGAATGCGATGTGGCAAGGGCAAACCCAGAGCGCTTAGCATGGTCAAGCAGTGGGGCTGAACTCGATTGCTATTTGATTGCAGGACCCAGTTTTGAAGCAGTTCTCGAGCGTTACACCGCATTGACGGGGCGGCAACCGCTCGCGCCGCTGTGGGCGTTGGGCGCTCAGCAATCGCGTTGGGGTTATGAGAACGAAACCGATGTCCGCGCTGTGATCGAAGCCTACAAGCAACACAATTTACCGCTGGATGTGGTCAGCACCGACATTGATTACCAAGATGGTTTTAAGGTTTTTACGTGGGATCAAAGTCGGTATCCCAATCCCAAAAAACTCTGTGAGGATGCAGCCAAAGACGGTGTGAAACTTGTGCCAATTGTTGACCCTGGTATCAAACTCGAGGCTGGCTACAGTGTTTTTGACCAAGCCATTCAAAATGATTACTTGGTTCGTTTTGAACGCGGCGAAACGCTAATTGGCGAAGTCTGGCCCAAACCAGCGGTTTTTCCAGATTTCACTCGAGCCGAAGTGCGCGATTGGTGGGCGGATTTGCACAAGGACATGATGGGGGCTGGCATTGCTGGTTTTTGGAATGACATGAATGAACCGAGCAGTTTTTCTTTGCAACGCACCAGTAATTTCACCGATGATGGCAGTTTATCCGACGGCATTGGACGGGTCGAAGGCAAAACCCTGCCGTACAATGCCCGCCATGGTACACGCCGTCATCTCGAGGTTCATAATGTCTACGGGCTAACCATGTGTGCTGCCACTCGAGCCGCCTTGGAGCGCTTTGGTAATGGCAAGCGCGGGTTTGTCTTAACCAGGGCTGGTTTCGCTGGTATTCAGCGTTACAGCGCGGTTTGGACAGGCGATAACAGTTCGTATTGGGAGCATCTGGCGTTTAGCATCCCGATGCTGCTCGGGCTTGGTTTAAGCGGCGTGGCTTTTACAGGCGCAGATATTCCGGGCTTTGCCGCCAATGCCACCGGCGAATTGCTGGCGCGGTGGTATCAGTTGGGCGCGTTTTATCCTCTGATGCGAAATCACAGCGCCAAAGGCACAACCATGCAAGAACCATGGCGTTTTGGCGAACCATATTTAAGTCTGGCTCGAGCCGCCCTCGAGATGCGCTATGCGCTTTTGCCAACGTTGTACACCCTGATGCACACCGCCAGTCAACATGGTCAACCTGTGATGCGTTCCATGCTGATGCTGGATGCTGCCGACCCCGAATGTCTGAATGCCAATCACCAGTTTCTGTTCGGCGATGCACTGCTGGTTTCACCTGTGGTGACTGCCAGCACCAGCAAAAAACTGACCTATTTACCCAAAGGGCAGTGGCTCGAGTTCTCAAATTTCAAGGCGGGTATGGTTTTGGAAGCGGGTTATACCATCTCAGACGCGCCACTCGAGACGGTGCCGCTTTACCTCAGGGCAGGTTTTGCCCTTGCCATCACCAAACCCGCCAAGCACACCACCACCGCCAATTGGACAAGCCTGTCATGGCATTTGCTGCCTGCCCTAACCATGCACGGCAGTTTATACGAAGATGCTGGCGATGGTTTTGGTGCCGACCGCCAAACCGTGTTGCACGGTCAACTCGAGAACGGTGTGCTGATGCTCGAGAAAACCAGCACAGGTTCATTGCCCCTCGAGCGAAGCAGCGAAACCTTGGTGTTGTACAACATTTTATCCGTCCAAAATATTTCAGGCGCAAAAACCCATCACCTCGAGTCTGGTGTTCTCAGTATTGAACTGGATGCCACTTGGATTCGCCTCGAGATTCACTTATGAGACAAAAAGAAATCACCTATTCCTCAAAGCTCATAGCCCATAGCTCACCCCAATGGAGCCTCCGAAAGGTCCAAAATTCTTACAGATTTATCATTAAATACGTAAATGGAAAAACAGGGCGAACACGGGGGTTCGCCCCTACCTCACGCATTTTTCATGCCTTGAATGTAGTCCTGTAACTTACGATAAAATGGCATTCTTTCGGAGGCTCTATCACCCCAATCAGGGTTATCTTTTCTCACCTGCAATGAGCTATGCTCGAGGTTGTGAAGATTGTCAGCATCAACGTGGGAGCAGCGCAGGAAATGCAGCTTGGGGAGCGGCGTTTAACCACAGGAATCCATAAAACCCCCATAGACCAAGTGGTGATTACCAGCCAAGGACTTGCGGGGGATGTTGTGGCTGACACCGAACATCACGGTGGAGCAGATCAAGCTGTGTATGTGTACACCACCAATGATTATGACTGGTGGGTGGAAACCTTGGGGCGTGAACTCGAGCCGGGTACATTCGGTGAGAACCTGACGATTTCGGGTTTTGATAGTGCAAATTTGCATGTCGGGGATAGAATTTTCATTGGCGATCCTGAAGACAATCCGATTATTCTCGAGGTGACAGCTCCACGTATTCCTTGTGCGGTGCTGGCGGAACACATGGGAATTTCCGCTTTTGTGAAGCACTTTGCAGTGGCTGAGCGCCCCGGTGCATATTGCCGGGTTCTCGAGGCTGGGGTGATCGAAACTGGGCAGCCTGTGTCTTTGCAACCCTGGATGAATGGCAGCGTGACGCTGATGGAATTGATGCGCTGGCATTACAGCAAACCAACCGAGCGCGATATGAAACGCGCTTTGATGTCACCGATTGCTGAGCGTTGGCGCAAAAAATACGAAGAGAAACTTGGACTCTAAACCAATTGAAATGTAGCCTTGCTTTCTAATACAGTTTGAAAACATATTTTGGGGCAGTCAGTTCAGGATGTTTGGGGAAATTCACACATCGAAAACAGTTTCTCGGTGCTACATTTTTTGGGTCATTGATAAAATTCAATGACTTCACTTGACCTGATCATTTTGCAGACATTTCTTATATGGTCAAAAAAGGAGTGTTCCATGAAACTCAAACGCCGTCAGTTCTTAAAAGTTGCAACCGCTGCCAGCAGCACATTTGTTGTGCCGCAGATTTTTTCTCGAGCCAGCGCCCAAAAAACCATTCGCCTTGGATTTATTGCCCTAACCGACTGTGCCAGTGTGGTCATGGCAAAAGAATTGGGGTATTACAAAAAATATGGTTTAGAAGTTGAACTGGTCAAACAACCCTCTTGGGGTGCTTTGCGCGATGCCATTCTCAGTGGCGACCTTCAAGCTGCCCACTGCCTTTTTTCGATGCCGTTCAGCGTTTTCATGGGCATCGGAGGACAAGTTGGTCGGGAAATGAAAATCGCTATGGTTCTGAGTAACAACGGTCAAGCCATCACCTTAGGTAAATCCTTGGCTGGAGTTGGCAATGACCCTAAAAAACTCAAACCAGCCCTCGAGAAATTAGCGGCTGAAGGCAAAGACACCACGTTTGCCATGACTTTTGCTGGTGGCACACACGACATATGGCTTCGCAATTATTTGGACGCAGTCGGTATTGACGCAAGTGTCGGTGGCAAACAAAAAATCATTACCTTACCGCCACCGCAAATGGCGAATAACATCAAAGCAGGCAACATGATTGGCTACAGTGTCGGAGAGCCATGGAACGGCGTTGGCGTACAACAAGATGTTGGTTTTACGACCATCACGAGCCAAGAGATTTGGCGACACCACCCAGAAAAAGCCTTGGTCTTCAACAAAGACTTTGCCCAGCGCGAACCCGAAGCTAAAAAACTAATGAAAGCCATTCTCGAGGCAGGGCAATGGCTGGATTTTATTCCCAACATCCGCAGTGCGGCGAGTACCATTGGACAAGCACAGTACGTCAACGCCAGTCCTGATGTGATCGGAGCGCGACTCGAGGGACGTTACGATTTAGGCAATGGCTTGGGGGTCAAACAATTCCTCGAGGATCGAATGCAGTTTTATCGCAATGGCAGAACACCCTACCCGCGCTTAGCCCACGGTATTTGGTTTTTAGCACAGTATCAGCGTTTTGGTTACTTAAAAACCGCGCCTGATTACCTACAAATCAGCCAAAGACTAATCATGCAAGACCTGTACGAAGAGGTCGCCAAAGAAATGAGCATTGATATTCCCACCGATGACATGCGTCCATTCACCACAACCTTGAGTCCTGTGCGTTTTGACCCGAAAAACCCACAAGCGTACTTAAAAAGTATTTAAGCCTTGGACTTGCTCTAAATGCAATACATCCTCTGGGGTGTCAACATCAAAGAGTTTTTCCTTATTCCAGTCCATAAAAACGGTTTGCTCGAGGTGCTGCATGATCAGTGGTTTGGCGCCTGTTTGCCCTAAAAGTGGCAACAACTGACTCGAGAATAAATGCGGTGGTGCAATCACTTCTTTGCCGTACCTGGAGGCAACAATCAGTGGTTGCATCACCAAAAAAGCGCGTTTCATGTCTTGGAGCATGTCTGAAGTAATCAGTGGCATATCAGCCAGCATCAAAAGCATATGGCTGTTTGACTCGAGTGCCTGAGCTGCGACTTGCAAACTGGTTTCCATTTTGCCATTTGCAAATTCATGATTGATCGCAAAGCGCACAGGATAATCTTTGAGCGAATTTTGAAGTAAATCCGCATCCCGCCCCAAGACCACCAGCACATCCGAACTGACTTTGAGTGCAGTTTTCACGGTGCGTTGCAGTAGCGTTTGCCCAGCGATTGGCATCAACAATTTATGCTGCCCCATCCGACTTGAAGCACCTGCTGCTAGAATTGTTACGCTGGGCATTTAGAGCCTTGGTTTAGGCAGTGAAGTCAGGATTTCACAACCGTTTTCAGTCACCAACACCAAATCCTCAATTCGCACTCCGCCAAGGTCATCCAAGTACACACCTGGTTCAATCGTCACAAGCATTCCCGCCTCGAGCAGCACAGCATCATCGGTGCGTTGCGACAAACTCGGGGCTTCGTGAATCGCAAGACCCACACCATGCCCTAGGCTGTGCTTAAAAGCATCGCCCAAGCCCAAGGATTTCAGGTGTTCTCGAGCTATGGTGTCGAGTTCTTTGCAACCCACACCAGCTTTGACATGCTCGATTGCCAGCAGATTCGCCTCGAGAACCGCGTTGTACATGTTTTTTAATTGGCTCGAGATTTGCCCAATTGAATAAGCTCGAGTGCAATCCGAGTGATACCCGTCTTGTAATGCGCCCCAATCTACGGTCACCAAATCGCCTTCTTGGATAGTTCGCCCACTGGCTGTACCGTGCGGCATGGCGCTGCGTTCGCCACTGGCGACAATGATTTCAAAACCAGCCGCATCTGCGCCACGCTGCCGCATTTCAAACTCGAGGAGCAGCGCAAAATCGCGTTCACGAATACCCGCTTGGAGCTGAGGCAGTACCGCCTCGAGTGCCGCGTCTGCGACCTTGGCAGCTTGGCGAATGGCATTGATTTCTGCTTGGTTTTTAATGGCTCGAAAAGGCTCAATCAAATCGGTGGTGGCATGTAAACTCGCGCCTAACTCAGCTGATAATTCTTCATAACTTTTGTAGAGCAGTGCATCCGACTCAAAAGCAATTTTTTGACCTTGGGTAAAGGCTTTGGCATGGGCGTAGACCTCTTCAAACCGAGCCGTTTGTACAGGCACTCGAGACTCTTTTGCCGCTTGGACGGTGTAACGCGCATCGGTGTACAAAAAAACTTCGTTTTGTGTGACCAGCATTTTACCGTCTTTGGGCGTGGTAAAACCCGACAGGTAACGGATGTTTTCTGGTTTAGCCACCCAAATACCATCCAACTCGAGGGCTTGGAGTTTATGACGCAATTGTGCAAGCATGGATTGTATCGTAACATGACTTGAGCTTGCACCAAGGCTATTTTGTATAGATTCAGCTTGGCAATCAAAATGCTCGAGCATTGACCAATTCAATTGACTTTTCTCGAGGTAAAATTCTGATTTTTTGCAAATTGAAATCTGAAAACAAGACAAATGCACATTTTGCAATGTACACCTTAGACCAGATAGAATACACCTAGCTCCGCATTTGGGGTGTACTTCTAGGAGGATGTATGAAAAAAGCACTGGCGGGACTAGCAGCTGCCGCATTGGCAGTTTCGATGATGGCATCGGCGCAAGATAAGAAACTCACGGCTTGTTTTGTTTATGTGGGACCAATCGGCGATGTCGGCTGGACATTTGCTCACAACGATGCTCGTTTGCTGTCCGAAAAAGCCATTCCTGGTTTAGAGACCAAATACGTCGAAAGTGTTTCTGAAGGCAACGCCTTGCCAACCATTGACCGCCTTGTCACCCAAGGCTGCAAAGTGGTCTTCACCACCAGCTTTGGTTTTATGGATCAAACCCTCGAGGCAGCCCAAAAATACCCCGATGTGATTTTCGCTCATGCTTCGGGCTTTAAGCGTGCGCCAAACATGCTGACCTACATGGCAGATTTCTACGAAGTTTACTACTTGAACGGCTTGATGGCAGGTGCTTTGTCCAAGAGCGGCAAACTTGGTTATGTGGCAGCTTTCCCAATTCCAGAATTAAAACGCCACATCTCCGCCTTTGCACTGGGCGCTCGAGCCGCCAATCCAAAAGCCACGGTCAATGTCAAATGGATCAATGCTTGGTTTGACCCAGCCAAAGCCAAAGAAGCCGCCGAAGCCCTGATGAGCGAAGGCAACGACATTCTGGCATTCACCGAAGACACCGCCACTGTGGTCCAAGTGGCAAGCAAAAAAGGCGTGCCGAGCTTCGGGCATTACAACCCAATGTACAAGTACGCTCCAGACACCGTGATTTCTGGTCAGATTGTTCACTGGGAAAAAATTTACATTGACATCCTTAAAAAAGTCATGAGCGGCGCGTACACCACCAAGAACCTGCAAAACGTGGACTACTGGTGGTTACTCAAAGACAAAGCTGTTGAACTCGGCGCAGACGACAATGTCCTGATCAACCCCAAATTCGTGGATGCCCTGAAAAAAGCCACCATGAAAGTCGGAGCAAACACAGTTTCAGTCTATGACCGCATCATTGCACTGAACAAAAACTTGAATAGTGCCAAACCAACCTTCCACCCATTCACTGGACCAATCCGTGACCGCAAAGGCATTCTGCGTATCCCCGCCGGACGCGCCGCCAGTGTTCTCGAGTTAAACACCATGACTTGGGTTGCCCAAGGCGTGGTAGGCGAAGTGGCAGACGAACCAACCAAATAAATGTTTTTCAAAAAGGCGTGGGCTTATACCAAATCGGTCTTCAAGTGCTACATATTCGCCTAACGGCAAATATTTCGCTTTGAACCGATTTGGTATTGGTTCTCACACGCATAGCGTGCCGTTTAAGCGAGTCAAGATATGACTCACTTAAACGTAGAATTGGTATTAGGCTCACGTCTTTTTTTATTCGGCACGAAAATCATCTTCAGAAGCATTCAGCACCACCACCCGAAAACCTCTGCCCAGCAGCACCACACACTCGGCTTTGACTTCGGTCACATATTCCTTGCCAACTGCAAAAGCATCCTTGCCCCCAACCCCTGCCATAAATGCGTTAGCGGCTGTCGCATTTGGTAATAAAATCAGTCCACGGGTCTGAGGTATGACTTTTTGACGTACCAAAATTCGTTCACCCAAAAGATGCTCAGCGTCTTTTTCCCGCCAGAGCTGCAAAACAAGCGAAAGCACAGGAAGACTCATGGTTTCCAAAGCAGGCTTTTGGTCAGGATAAAAATAAAACCTTCCCTGCTCGAGTTGAAGTAAAACAATCACAGCTTGTTCGTGTTTTAAGCTCGGGTGTTCAACTGCCACGATATTTCCCTGGTCAATAAATACTTTGGCATTGCTGATTTCAAGGCAGCCCGTTGGTTGAGTAATCACCAACATTTGCAACAAAGCCGCCGCACCACCAATTTCTGCAAGTTGTCCGTTAAAGGCTTCTTGGCGAATAAATTTCATCGAAAGTGTCTCGAGTTCCGCCTCAAACCAAGTCAAACGTTTTTGCTGCTCGACTTCTTGGCTGATGTCCCGAACACTGGCAATCGTGCCAGAAAAATTTCCGACAGTATCAAATCTTGGATAACCATGCACTTTGACATCAACTTGGTGTCCTAGACGATGTTCCATTTGAACCACAAAAGTCGAACTTTCGCCAACTAAACGCCGTTGATGCTGCTGATCAAGCAGTATTTTATCGTATTGATTGAGGAAATCATATGGATGTTTACCAATCAATTCGGCTTGAGAGTACCCCAGCATTTTGGCAAAACTCGGATTGACATATTCAAATTCATGCTGAGCGTTGTTAATCGTTAGTCCTTCTTGTAAAGCCTCGGTGATGGCTAAACTGAGATGTTGTTCTGGGAAAGTTGGCACGGGTTCAGCATTTTGCTGACCAGTATCCAAAATAAGAATCAGATTGCCTGATAATTCTTGGTTTTTATACTGTGGCGCACTGGTCAAAAACAAAGTCATACCCTGCCACTGAAATTCAAACTGAACCATGGTTTTTTGTGTTTTAGGCTCGAGTAACTGAGTAAAAATCGGTTGATCCTTAAAAAAATCGGTCAAGCGCCTACCTTGTTGGGCAATTTCACGCCGATCACCTTGCTTTATACCAGCGCCGATAGCCCAAACCACCAAGCCATGCAAATCGCAATGAACCAGCATCACAGGCAATGAGTTCATCGCATTGCGAACCTGACTTTCAAGCATGAATTCAGTACGAAATTGAGACGGACTATCCACTGGTCAAACTCCTTGAAAGATCAAAATTGTACATATTCGTTAGGTACACAAAAAACAAGTACTTAGCCAACGAGAAGCCAAGTCTAGCACAAGATATTTCAAGTCAAAGTGATGAAATGTATATTCGTTGCTTGGCGTCTTTGAACCAAATAAACCATTCAGGCTTTAAGGAATACCACGGTTTACTCGAGGTCAGCACCTCACAAGATATTCAAGCTCGAGTTAAAAACCTTGACGCGCTACGCGGCGGCGTTGGATTTGAAAAGTTCATCTCGAGTTACGCCCGAGGTAATTAAGCCAGCTAAACCTTGGCGAAAGTGAGTGCTAAAGAATCCAAATCAATGTTTGCTTTGGTTTGTAATAAAAAATCCAAGCCAAGAATGCCGTGCAAATCAATGCCGTAATCCATGTCCCCAACTTGTACTTTGAAATTTGAAACCACAAGACTACCCACTTGGATTTCTTGCAGTGTCTTTTCAAAAACAGTCTTCGAGCCGCCAACACCCCGCACCAAAGAAATCATATCCTCGAGTTCATAGGTCAAGCCAATCTCGAGCAGTTTTCTCATGGAGAACAAAGTGGTCGCTGAACCTGTGTCTATTAAAACCCGTGGTAACTCGAGTTCTTGTTGCTGATGCCCAATGCCAAAAGCAAACCGCGATCCAAAAACAATTTCACGCAGCGCCTCGGACTCCAAGCCAGATATGCTCTTTGATCTCGAGGGATTCTTTACTGGTGTGAACAGGAAAAAATTCGCGTTGCGGATTGTTTTTATGAGCTTCGGAATAGGCTTTCCAAGCCGCAGTGCCATCGGCGAACGTATCAATCACCAGCATGGACTCGAGGATTCGCTGTCCGTTTTGGCTGTGGGCTTTGATGGCTTCAATCAAAACCCATTCGTTGGGATAATGCTGTCTGATGTCTTGCCAAGTCATGAGGGTAGTATAGGGCATTGCTAAAAAAAATTCTAAGCCAGTGCATATAGCACACTCGAGCAGATTCTAGCCAACCAATTCGCGTAACACATTTGGATGATTCTGAGCCACAAGCAGCAGCGTTTTTGCTGCTCCACTCGGTTCACGCCGTCCTTGCTCCCACTGCTCGAGGGTGCGCTTTGAAACACCCAACAAAGCCGCAAATTCAGATTGGCTGAGCTTTGTTTGAATTCGGGTTTGCACCACAAAATTATCCGCGAGTATAGTGCGCCGTTTTCCTCCGCCAGCTTTGATTTCTTTGGCACTGTCTAAAACTTCTTGCCAGATGTCTCTTTCCATTTAGAACACCTCTCTGAGTTGCTTTGCAATATGGGCTGGAATGTTTTCTTGTTTTGACTTTGCGTATAACGTGAGTAACCAAAATTCATTGGGTTCGTACTGAACATAGTAGATAATCCGAATACCACCACTTTTTCCCGAGTTTGGCAATCGCCAACGCAGCTTACGAACACCGCCTGTTGCTTTGATAAGGCTACCCGCTTCTGGCTGTTGCAACATAAATTGTTGCAGCAAGCGATACTGTTCATCAGTCAAGTATTTTTCACGATGCTTTGCGAAAACACTTGATTCAATGAATGTGAACACATACAAATTATACGCCAAAGGCGTATATCAGTCAAGCACTGAAAACTCTGTCGCAACCTCGAGCAAGCCCATGCGAATCTCGAGTTAAAAACCTTGACGCGCTACGCGGCGGCGTTGGATTTAGAAATTCATCTCGAGTTGCGCCCGAGGTGAGGAAAGTTATACCAAAATCCATGCTGGACTTTTTGAGGATGGCTACGCGCTTTGTTTTGTGCTTGACAAGAAACAGATTGCCATTTACGCTTTTATCAGACCATGAAGATTAAATCTCTTAAATTTCAAAATCATCCTTTATTCGGAAATCTATCGTTAAATTTCTGTGATCCTAGTGGTAAGCCCTATGATTTTATAGTCCTTGCTGGTGAAAATGGAACAGGGAAAACACAGCTTTTAGAAATTATTTTTGGATTTAGCAAACTTCAAAATAATTTTGCAATCGCATATACAGAATTTGTTTTAGGAGAATTTGAAATCGATGAATTTCAAAAATCTGAAATAATTAAAAATAAATTAAATAAAACTAATACAGATTTATTTTATAATTATATGATTTCTGATAAAATTATTTTTAGCTTAAAACCTCATGAAGGTTTTGGTTATAGTGTTTTTATTCCAAAAGAGTATCTTAACAATGCTTATAACAGTGATCTTATGTTTAATACCCCTGAACTTTTACAGTCATTTTTTTATTCGCCTGTTGATTCTAATTTTTCCATAGGTTTAGTAGCAGGGATTACAAGTAAAATTCTTGATAAAAAAGAAGTCAATGAAACTAGACAAGGCTCGTCAATAGGTCAAGAAATGAACCAGCTATTCGTAGATATATCAAACCAAGATTTTTCCGACCTTGGTCGTTGGGTTGACAATAATGACGGAATAGCCCCTCCTGAATCAATCAAATCTCAACGCATAAAGCGATTTCGGTTAGCCTTTCAAAAGATATTGCCAAATAAAATATTCGTTGGCTCACACAATAATAATGGTACATTTAAGTCAATGTTTAAATTTGGTGACCATGAGATTCCACTCGAGAATTTATCTCATGGTGAAAAACAAATTATTCTTCGTTCTGGTTTTATTTTGCGAAACCAAAATGCTGCAAAAGGGTCAATAATTTTGATTGATGAAATTGAAATGGGATTGCATCCAGCACTTCAAGAAAGAATACTTGAATACTATGCAGATTTAGTTAAGTTCCCTGATTATCAGAATCAAGTTATAGTCACAACACATTCGCCTTTTACCGTTCACAATCAAATGCAAAATCTAAAAGTTATCATTCTTAAAAATCAAGACGGACAAGTTGTGATTGATGAAAATCCTACTTTTGCAAAACTTGCCCCTCGAGAAATAGTTGCCAAGGCGTTTCAGGTTAGTCCGCTAACTCGACCAACATTAATCACTGAAGGCAAAACTGATGTGAAAATATTGATAACTGCGTGGTCAAAGTTATTTACAGATCAACCTATGCCGTTTGAGATTCGAGAGTCTGGTATTGGAGAAAATAGTGGTACTGCTACAGGTACAAGAATGGCAATTGAACGCATCTCAGAATTCATACCCAATTTTCCAGTTGTCGGACTGCTTGACAATGACGATGCCGGAGTAAAAGAATTCAATGGTTTATCTGAAAAACATGGTTTTATTGCAAGTAAAAAAGTAACTGGCTTAAAAAGTCACAAATCGTCACCCGCGCATTTGCTCGTACTCCCAGTTATTCCTTTACGAGATCAATTTGTTAATGACGAGCAAACAGACTGCTATCTAACGATTGAACATTATTTTTCAGACGAGATTCTTGATAAAAATGGTCTGAAAGGTCAAAAATACAGAATCACAGGCACAAAAATCTTTTCAATTATTGATTCAAAAAAAGTGCATTTTGCTGAAAATGTGATTCAACACTTAGATACAAAAGAATTTATGAATTTTCGCCAGCTTTTTGAAACAATTGCGAAAATTCTAAACGTTCAAATCTAAACACTTGCCTACGCAAAGGCATACAGCGCCTCGAGGATAGCCCTTGCATACTCATCTGGTTTCAAACCCTTCTTCTCGAGGGTAAAGCCCGGCGGGTACTTGGTGACTTGCAGTTTATTCGGATGGTTCTTGGTGGCTTTGGCATCGTAATCGAGCTTCCCTCGGTTTGGCGCAAATTGCACCATTAACTGGGTCATGGTTTCACCGATGCTCATCACCCCTTTGGCTGTGCCAACCACGCGCAGACGGGCTAACTCGAGGAAGTTCTGCACCTCGAGCGGTAACGTGCCGTGTTTGGATTTCATTTCGCGTTCAACACGGCTGATTTCGCCCAAGGATGTGCTTTCGGATAATCGTCCGTAGTATTCGATGCGCTCGAGTTCTTCGGGGATGTATTTTGGCTCGAGTCGAGCGTTGACTTTCAGGTCTATGGCAAGGCGTGGTGGTGCGGTTTTCTCTTCGCCTTTGAGTTTGGAAATCGCTTCGGCGAGCAGTTCGGTGTAGACCTCGAGTGAAACATTTTGAATATGCCCGTGTTGCTCTGCACCAAGAATATTGCCCACACCACGAATTTCCATGTCTTTCTCGGCGAGTAAATGCCCACTGCCAAGGTCGGTCAAATCGGCAATTGCCCACAATCGGCGCTCAGCGTTTTCGGACAAACGCGGCGGGTAGAAGAAATAGGCAAAGGCTTCGGTTTGTCTGCGCCCCACCCGTCCACGCAGTTGGTAGAGTTGCGCTAAGCCAAGGCGGTCTGAGCGTTCTATCAGAATCGTGTTGGCTTCGGGAATATCCAAGCCCGATTCAACAATTGTGGTGGCGACCAGCACATCGAATGCCCCTTCTTCAAAGCCCTGCATGATTTCTTCGATTTCACCATCGGGCATCTGTCCGTGCGCCACGGCAATTCGGGCTTCTGGTACGAGGTCTTGGAGGTACTTGGCACGTCGGTTGATGCTGGCAACGCGGTCATGAATGTAAAAGCACTTGCCGCCGCGTTCCATTTCATACAGTATTGAGTCACGCACGGTGAATGGGTCATAAGGCGATAAGACCGTTTGAATTGGTTTGCGCCCTGCGGGTGGCGTGGCAATGTGCGACATGTCGCGCAAGCCAACCATGCTCATATAAAGCGTGCGAGGAATCGGCGTGGCAGACAGTGTCAGCACATCTATGGCGTGTTCGGTCAGTTCCACTTTGCGTTCACGCTTTACACCAATCACATTGCCCATGATGCTGGATAAATCGTGAGCTATATCGGCGGCAGCCACGGCGGTTTTGCTGCCGAGTTTGCGGGCTTTGGGTTTGCTCGGCATGTTCTCGAGTTCAACATCCTTGAAGCTCGAGAGGGAGAGTTCACCGGCTTTGAGTGCCTTGAGTTTTTCTTTTTGCATCACGCCAAAACGGTGTTCTTCGTCAATAATCAGCAACCCGAGGTTCTTAAAACTCAGTTGCTCGGCTAACAAGCGGTGCGTGCCGACCACAATGTCTATTTTGCCTTCGCGCAGGTGCTTGAACACCCCTTCGACTTCTTTGTTGGGCGTAAAGCGGCTTAGTCCCGCCACAATCACAGGTGTGCCTTCAAAGCGTCGTCTTAGGGTCTCGAGGTGTTGCTCGGCAAGGAGGGTGGTTGGCACAAGCACCGCAACTTGTCTGCCGTTAGCCACAACCCGATGCGCGGCGCGAACCGCGACTTCGGTCTTACCAAAGCCAACATCGCCCGAAACCAGCCTGTCCATCGGTTGGGCTTTCTCGAGGTCTTTGTAGACATCTTTAACGGCTCGTCCTTGGTCTTTGGTGAATTCAAAGGGGAAATTGGCGTTGAAATCATCATCCCAATCCATCGGTACATTCGGGTATGCAATACCAGAAATAGCTTGACGCGCCGCGTACTGCACAAGGAGTTTCTGTGCCAATTCTTCGGCGTTCTTACGGGCTTTTTCTCGAGCCTTCGCCCAATCATTCGTGCCGAGGGTGCTGAGGCGTGGCGGGTCGTCGGTTGTACCGGGGTGACGCTTCAAGAACGGCAATTGCTCGACAGGCAAGTAAATTCGGGCATCGTTGGCATAACGCAAATGAATGTAATCGCGCATCACCCCAAGGACTTGTCGTGCCTCGAGACCCAAGAATTGCCCGATGCCGTGTTCAGGGTGAATCAGGTAATCGTTCACGGTGAGCGCCATTGTGTCCGAAACAGGCGAGCCACGCAATTTTCGCATTCGCAGGGTCGCGCCGCCTTGGAAGCCGTAGAGCAAATCTTCAGTCAGGACAATCAATTTGGCTTGGCGGTCAATAAAACCCGATTCAGCCGTGCCAAGCGTCAATGTGACCTTACCAACTTGAGGCTCGGCTCGCCATTCCCACGCGACGGACACGCCGCTTTCGGCATTGAGGACATTGCTTTGCAAATACGCACCAGTGCGTTCGTGTTTCAGCAGCACTTGAATGCGGTAGCCTTCCTCGAGCCAACGCGCCGCATCCTCGGCGAACATTTTCAGTCTGGCACGATAAAACGCCATCGGCTCGAGGTGGCTTTGTTTGGTTTCTAAGTTCAGTTTGGTGTTGCCAAAGCTAATCACGTCTCGGGTTGCCAAATGCGTCCAGAGGCGCTGGTTTTGCTTGGTGGTCAGGTAGCCTTCAAAGAACTCAGGCGAATCCAAATAGACCCGCCCTACAATCTGCTCCAAACGGGTGCTGTCCCACGCGACTTCTGGTACAAAATCACCCAGTGGCTCGAGGCTGAAGGATTTGACCTTCTCGCCATTGAGTTTTAGTGTCTCGAGTTCATCACCAAAAAACTCAGCTCGGATTTCACGCTTGGTTTTATCCGCGCCCATGCGATTGACGGTAATCTCGAGGGTGTCACCCAAGACCTTAAAAAAACCATCGGTCTTCTCAAAATCGGTTTTCTCGAGGTTCTCCTCGCGCTCATAACCAAGTTGCTCGAGGCTCTCCAAAAACGCATTTCGGGTGTAACTCTTGCCTGTCTTCAACTCGAGCCTAAAGGCATTCGGGGCAGAAGGAAAATCCTCGAGCGCCGTGGCAATATCCAGCACCACATGATGCTCGAGTGAACCCCAATCGGCAATGCTTGGATTGAGGTTGGATTTGCGCCCAATCACAGCTAAATCCTTGTACAACCGCAAGCGCTCAGGCGTGGTAATCAGCACGGCTTGCTCATCTCGAGCAAACAACAAGAGCCTCGCCACCTGAGGTAACGAGTTGTACAAACCCGTCTCGAGAGGCGTTAAAGAAGAAAAAGCGAGTTGGGCGCGGGCAAGCAACCGTGCAGCACCAGCAGCAGGCTTGGCTGTTGGTTGGCGAACTGGTTCTAAAACACCCGACGACCCCGCCGCTTGAGCGGAACGTCGCGTCACGAGGTGTAGTATACCGCACTGAGGGCTTTCTGCAAGAGGCATAACAGACGAAGGGCGAAGGACGAAGGCAAGAGCTTTTTGGGTGGTTATGGGAAGAACGCAATGCCTTAGAACTCCCCCCGCCGCAGAGCGGCGACCCCCTCGAAAAAGAGGGGGTTTAAGGTCAAGGTCAAAAGCCGTGTCTTAAAGCCCCTTCAATGAAGGGGCTGCCGAGCGAAGCGCGGCTGGGGAAGTTCGTAAGAGCTTACGCATTTCCTACATTGAACCTCGAGCCTCATAGCTCAAAGCTCATAGCCCATCACCAGCCCATCAATAAAAATTGGCAACTCCGCCGCCAAACGCTCCACCCGCTCCACGGCAACACCCATTTCATCGGGGTTAAAAGCGGCTGCACCAACTTGCAAACAAGCCATGTAAAAAGCCGCGACTTCAGCACCACGTTCGGGTAATCTCGAGCGTTCAGTTTCAGTTAGAATTTGTGCGGCAAATTCGGTTGGATGCTCGAAAATAACATGTCCTCCACGTCGCCAAACCGCACTTAAAAAATCATTGATTTCTCGAGGATTGCGCCACATACCAAAGCAGAGTTGGTTGGTGAAATCATCTACCCGTGATAGGTTCTCTAAGCGAAATGGTTTCACCGTCACCAGTTCTCGAGCCAGGCGCTGACGCTCGAGGCGCTTTTTAGCGTAGAGCGCCAAGGGCAAGAACATGGTTGGCTCGAGCTTCGCGCCTAAGAGTTTACGTACTCGCCAAGCCATGACGTAATCTTGGTATTCTTTTTGCAACTCGAGGACACCGTTTTGCATGACTCGAGCAGTTTAATGAACTCCAAAAAGGCGTTTGACTTAAATCAAAAAGTCTTGCCATTTCTCGGGTAGCACTTCGCCAACTTCGAGCAGTTTAGCTCGAGTGTCAAGGTAGAGCCGTTGTAAGGTGCGGTGGTGGTTGTCTAAGCGCAGTGCGGTACAAGCCAGTTGCAGTGAAGTCAAATCATACGGATTCATTGCAAGTAGTATTCGCATCACCCGAGCCACTTCTTTGGGGTTGTTCTCGAGGAGATTTCGGCTTTGGTTTTGGCATGTTTCGATCAACATGTCTTGAATTTCTTCTAACACCCCTAGCCCATCCAAGTACGTGCCGCGCCACAAGACTGTGTTCTTGGTGGCTAAGAATTCCTCTGCGTCGCTCGAGGTGCTGCCCAAAGCGTAACCGCCCGCAGTGGTGGCGATGATGCCTGCACTGTGCGCGGCTCGAGCCTTAAAAATTGTTTGACGCAATGAGGCTTGGGCTTCTTCCTCGGGGATGTTTGGGTAAAGTGCGTCCAGTAATTCAAGGGTTCTGACTTCACTTCGCCCTGAAATCCGTGCCTCGAGTAACACTGCCAGCAGTTCCTTGCGTTTTTGTCCTTTGACAGGGCTGGTCACACCGCGCAGCACAATTTGCATCACTCCCAAAACTTGTAATTGTGTGGTTGGTGCTTCAAGTGATGTGCGTGTTTGCTGATTTGGAAAATAACGCTCGGCTAACTTGACTCCATGCAGCAAACCTTGTTCTTGAAACCAAGTTTGGCTGGCTCGAGCCAAATCAGGATTTTTTTCTACTCGAGCCAGTTCAAGGCGGTAACAATGGGCATCGAACAAAAATCCCAGTTCTTCGGCACGATCAACCGCGGCTTGCCAAGTTGACATAGCGGATTGCTGCTGCGCTTCTAACAACTTGGCTTGTGCCGATAAGACATAGCAACTGTTTGAATCTGGTGCATCTTTCAACACGGGCAAGGCAGACTCGAGCAGGGTTTGAGCTTCTGGTACTTGACCAGTTTGCAGCAACACCAAGCACAGATGCGTTTGCGCCGAGGCAAGGAGTTTTGCTTGTCC
>JAAFJQ010000078.1 GCA_013298185.1 Deinococcales bacterium | reverse complement strand
TACAGATTGCGGCGGCGATTCTCAAAGGGCAGAAGGTTGCAGCTCACACGCGGCTCTTGGTGATTCCAGCCAGTTCCGAAGTTCTCGAGGCAGCCATGCAAGACGGTACACTCTTAACGATCATCCAAGCAGGTGGCACGCTATCCACGCCGGGTTGTGGTCCGTGCATGGGCAGACACCAAGGCGTGCTTGCACCGGGCGAGGTTTGTGTCAGTACCAGCAACCGAAATTTCATTGGGCGAATGGGCGATAAAGATGCCAAAATTTATCTTGCCAGCCCTGCGGTAGCTGCGGCAACGGCAATCATGGGCAGCATTGCCTTACCAGAGGATGTGGTTGCTCGAGCATGATGGAGCGATTTGGTCAGTCTTTGGCTGATATTGTCATTCGACGTGATGAAGTGTTGAATTATCGTGCTGAAGCTGGTTCTCCTCGTTTTGAAATTGAATCAATTCGTGGTTTGAGTGGCAAACTTTTGGTATTTGGTAGTTTGAGCATTTTTGTTGCCGTGGTGCTTTGGTTGTCCTTTGATTCATGGGTTGGCGTTGCTTTGTGTGCTGCTTGGCTATTGTGGGAATTAATTCAAGAATGGATGTATCCACTCAGTATTTATGTCAATGCAGAGCCAGATCAAAATCAGATCGAAATCACAGTCCAACGATTATTTGGGCAACAGGTTCGGCGGATAAGACTCGATACATTTCATCACCTCGAAGTCTTTGCTGACTACAGTCAACCGCCAGAATCAGCAGGTCTTTTCCGATTCGTTCTACGGTCAAAATATGAGCAAGTGCCTATTTCATTGTTTATTGTGCTTGACCAAAAAGAACAGATCGACCTCGAGCAAGACCTCAGAAAAAGATTGAGCTTAAAAAAGCCCGAATAGATGACCGCTCGAGAATTTGCCCTGGTGGTATGTTTCTGGCTGGTTTGTGTTTGTTCATTCTTATCTCCAAAAAAGCATCTCGAGACTCGAGAATCACAAGAGATCTTAAAATCACATGGTAACATCAATTCACGCTTCATCAAGCTGCAAACAAGATTTTTTCTCGAGGAAGGTTTATTTTGAAGTTCTTTTTAGTGGATGCGTTCACCAATACTGTTTTCCGTGGCAACCCTGCCGCTGTTGTGCCACTCGAGACTTGGTTGCCCGATTATGTCATGCAGCGTATGGCAGCCGAGCATAATCAGTCTGAAACTGCTTTTTTTGTTCCCGAAGCGGATGGTTTTCGCTTGCGCTGGTTCACTCCGATTTCTGAAATTGATTTTTGTGGTCATGCTACTTTAGCCACTGCCAAAGTGCTGTTCGCCGAAATGGGTTATTCCAAAATGATTAAATTATTTACTCGAGTTGGTGAACTCCGCGTTTCACAACACGCCGATTGGCTAGAGATGGATTTCCCTGCCTTCACACCAGAGCCAGTGCCTGAGCCACCAGAATCTTTGCTGCTTGGTATTGGGGTGAAGCCACTCGAGGTGCTGAAAAACTTTGAGAATTACTACCTCCTGCTCGAGTCTGAAGCGGCGGTGCGAAATGTTCACCCGAATTACTTAGAATTATCCGAAGTTCACCCAATGACGGTTTGCGTGACTTCCAAAGGCGATAAGGTGGATTTTGTCTCGAGGTACTTTGCACCGAGTTACGGCATTCCAGAAGACCCCGTGACAGGTTCAATTCACGCTACCTTGACCCCATTTTGGGCAGCTCGTTTGGGCAAAACAAAACTCGAGGCGCGACAATTGTCGCATCGAGGCGGAATTCTGCATTGTGAATTGGCTGGCGAACGGGTTTTGATTCGTGGTCAGGCAGTTGTTTACTTGCGTGGTGAAATCAGTCCTCAAATTCAGTAAACTGTACACATGGCTCGAGTTTGGAAATTTGGCGATTCAATCAACACTGACGATATTCTCCCGGGTAAGTACGCGCCGTTCATGGCTGGTGAGGGCTTTTACAAATACGCTTTTGCACATTTTCGTCCTGAATTTGCTGCCGAGGTTCAAGCTGGCGATTTGCTGGTGGGCGGGCGCAATTGGGGCTTAGGCTCGAGCCGCGAGTATGCGCCGATGGCACTGAAAAAACTGCAAATTGGTGGGATTATCGCGCAGAGTTTTGCTCGGATTCATTATCGAAATTTGCTGAATTTGGGCATTCCAGCTTTTGATGACCCCAACATCCCCAGTTTTCTCGAGGATGGCGAACAAGTCGAGTACAACCGCGATGAAGGCATTATCACTCGAGCCAGTGGTGAAGTGCTGCGTTTGCCACCACCACCCGAATTTTTGCGCGAAGCCCTGAAAGAAGGCAGTATTCTCGAGTATTACAAGAAGTACCAGAAATTCCCGGGCGAGTAAACGCTACTCGCCCCCACCGCCTTTGTACATTTCCTCGATCAGGCTCGAGTAGGTTTTTAAGATGCTGGCACGTTTGACTTTCAAGGTCGGGGTGACATCGCCGTCTTCTTGCGCCAGTTTCTTAGGTAGGATGCGGAATTTCTTGACCTGCTCGGCTCGAGCAAGGGTTTTATTCACGGTTTCAACTTCGCCTTCGATCAGTTTTTCGACTTCTGAATTTTGGGCAAGGTCGGTGTAGGTGGTGAATGGTATTTTCCGACTTTGCGCCCAATCTGTCACGCTGTCCTCGTCTAAAATAATCAAAGCAGTTAAGAATTTCTTTGCATCTCCAACCAGTACCGCATCGTTGATAAAACTCGAGGCTTTGAGTTTATTTTCGATAAACGCTGGTGCGATATTTTTCCCTGCGGCAGTGATAAAAATGTCTTTTTTGCGTCCTGTGATGGTTAAGTTGCCTTCTTCGTCTATAGTGCCAATGTCGCCTGAGTGCAACCAGCCGTCAATCACGGTTTCGGCTGTGGCACGTTCGTCTTTGTGATAACCCAAGAAAATATGGTCGCCGCGTTGCAGAATCTCGCCGTCCTCAGCAATTTTGATTTCAATGCCGGGCAGTGCCTGACCCACCGTACCGAGCTTAAATGGGAAGCCTTGGTGAATCGTGGCGGCGGCTGCGCCTTCGGTTTGTCCGTAACCTTCACGGATTTGTACACCCAAGCCGTGGAAGAACTCGAGAACACTCGGTGCAATTGGGGCTGAGCCAGACAGCACAAAACGCGCTCTGTCCAATCCTAATTTTTGCTTCAAGCTGCGTAAAACCCCAATGTACGCGATGTTGCTTGCCACACTTGGGCTGCGCGACTCGAGCCGCGCTCGCGCCATTTCCCGCCCTCGAGCAGATGCCCAGCGAAACGCCACGCGCTTGATGGCATCGGCTCGGGTCATGCGAGTTTCAATGCCGCTCATCATTTTCTCCCAGATTCGAGGCACGGCAAAAAACACGGTTGGACGAACCTCAAAAAGGTTTTGCAGCACCATTTCGGGGCTTTCAACAAAGTTCACGGTGTAACCGTACCGGCTTGGGAAAGCGACCGATAGCATCCGCTCGGTGATATGCGAAAGCGGCAAGAACGACAGCACTTCGTCGGTTTCATACATTGGGTTTTGGTTGCTCATACAGCCAGAAGCAAAAACCAAATTCTTGTGCGATAACACCGCGCCTTTGGGTCTGCCTGTTGTGCCAGAAGTGTAGATAAACAAAGCAGGGTCATTGGGTTGACGATTGGCAATCTTCGCCTCGAGCGTCGCCGCATTGCTAGGATTTTGCAGCCAAGCCTCACCGATGCTGATAAATTCCTTCCAGAAGATCACCGACGGGTCTTTGAAGGACTTTAAGCCTTTATCATCCATAACAACAATTTTCTCGAGCTTAGACAGGGATGAACGCACCTCGAGAACTTTATCAAGTTGCTCAATGTTTTCAATAATTGCAAAGCGCGAATCCGAGTGATCCAGTACATACTGCACACCATCGGGCGCATTGGTGGCATAAATTGCCGCCGTCACGCCAGCTGCCAGCATGATGCCTTGGTCGCTGGTCACCCATTCAGGGCGATTCTCGCCTAATATAGCCACGCTTTGATTGGGTTCTAAACCCCAAGCCAGCACCGCACCAGCCACAGCTCGAGCCATTTGTTCATACTCAAGCCAAGTCATGCCTTTCCAAACCCCAAATTCTTTGCGGCGCAAGGCAGTAGCACTGCCACGACGCTTCGCGGTTTCTAGGAACATCCTCGAGAGGGTGAGGTTGGAGTTCGGCACAGGCATACCGCTTGGCGGTGCAACTTGAGTTGATTGGGTCATGCGCTATTTTACTCGAGAACCGCACCGCAAGTTGGTGGTAGCTTACTGATTCGACCAATGGGGTTCAGTCAAGAGATATTGGGTTTCAACCAGAGCCAGAATTAACGTGAAGTGGTACTCTCAACCCGTCGTGAATTAACCTTTGGGCTACACCCGTTTTGCATTGCTTGGTGCTGTTGATACTCGAGAAAACAACTACAATTGGCTTATGTTGCTGTTGCGTTTTCTGGTGATTCTTTTGTGTTGCACAGCAGCTCTTGGGCAGGTTGCGCCAACCGAACCAAATCCAAAGCCAAGCTCGCCGCTCGAGCCATTGCCAACGCCTTTTCCAGCGCCACGGCTACCAACCATTCCTCCAGCGCCAATGGCTATTGCGGTTCGCCCACTCGAGTTGGTGGTTTCCACAGTTGAGCCTGAATTACAAAATGGCAAAATCGTAGAAGTGACTGCCATCAAACGCTTGGCTTTCCCCCAAGCCAGTGTTGATCGTTCTCGAGCTGAGAAGAAAATCTCGAGTGGTTTGGAAACTGTTTTACAAGCAATGACTCGAGAGATGAACTTGCCCGCTCTCGAGGCTCGGTTTGTGCGTGATGGCGAAACTTGGTTGGCTAAGCAACGCAGTGCTTGGCGTTTGGATCTCCCAAAGACTCGAGCAGTCCTGCAAAAAGCCCTGATTCAAAATTCGCTCGAGGTGCAAGCGGTGCTGACCTCAAAGCCACCTAAGCGCACAGTGCAAGACTTTTTTAAGCGCGGCGTGCGTTTTTACTTTGGTGGTGGTGACTCGAGTTTCGCGGGCAGTCCAGACTTTCGGGTTCAGAATATCGTGGCTGCTTCTAAGCAACTCGATGCGCGGTACTTGGAGCGTGGTGCGGTGTTTGACTTCAACAAGAGTATCACTCTCTCGAGCAAGACAGGTTTTGTCTTGGGTTATGTGATTCGCGGCAACTCCCTAAGCAAAGACATTGGCGGGGGTTTGTGCCAAGTCAGCACCACTGTTTGGCGAGCTGCATATAACGCGGGTTTGCCGATGCTCGAGCGGCATCAGCACAGTTACCGCGTGGCATATTACGAACCCGTGGGTTTTGAGGCTACGGTGTATGCACCCAGTAAGAACCTGCGTTTTCGCAATGACACTTCCGCACCATTGTGGATGCAACTCGAGTGGGATGTGTCTTCTGGTCGACTCGAGATGAATTTGTTTGGGGTTGCGCCAGAACGCCGCGTGCAGATTTCTAAGCCTGTTACATCGAATGAACGCCCAGCACCCAAAGACCGCTTTGTGCCAGATGCCAAAGTGCAACTTGGAGAAGCCAAAGTCGTCAGTGGAGCGGAAGATGGTGTGGAGGCTCGGATCAACCGTGTGGTGCGGTACAACAATGGTTTTGTGACTCGAGATAGAACCTTCAGCCGGTACATTCCTTGGGCTGCAATTTACGCGGTCAACCCCAAAGATAAGCGCTTAAGAAAATAAAAAAGAGTGGCGAATTGCCACCCTTTTTCTCGAGCAAGAATTACTTAGCTGGTGGTAACAAAACGCTGTCAATCACATGGATCACACCGTTGCTGGCGGCAACATCCACTGCGGTGACGTTGGCGTTGTTGACTTTGACTTTTCCGCCGCTGACAGTCACGCGCACAGTTGCACCGTTGACGGTTTTGACGTTCTTGCCGTTGAGCTTGACCACTTCGCCGCTGAGGACTTTACCAGCGACCACATGATACGTCAGGATGCTGACCAGTTGCCCTTTGTTCTCTGGCTTTAACAAGCTGGCAACCGTGCCGGCTGGGAGCTTATCAAAAGCGGCGTTGGTTGGTGCGAACACGGTGAATGGACCCGCGCCCGAAAGTGTGCCTGCCAAGTCAGCTGCTGTCACAGCAGCCACCAAGGTTGAGAAGGTGCTGTTACCTGCGGCGACATCCACGATTGTACCAGGTGCGGTTTGTGCAACCACGCCAGACGCCATCAGTGCTGCTAAACCAAATGTCAAAACTTTGTTCATGTAAAACCTCCGAAATATACTTTACGTGGCTCGAGGCTCGAAGTCAGCACCTTTTCAGACATTAAAATTTTATCGTGCCATACGAAGAAATTGTTATCTGAGTGTGGGGTACAGATTCTTTGTGGTTTACCGTGCAAATCCGAGATAAGATGTGGTGTGAACCGCCAAGCCAGTATCTCGAGTCCGTTGTTTTTGGAGTGTCATGTCGATTGATGAAACTTTAAGTTCTGGCACAGTTTTACAATCAGGCACACAAGTCTTCACCCTCGAGAAAATACTTGGGCGTGGTGGTTTTGGGATTACTTATGCGGCTACAGCACAAAACGGAACTCGAGTGGCAATTAAAGAACTATTCCCTGAAGGTTTGGTGCAGCGCCTAGCAGGTGGGCGGGTGATAGCCCATGACAGGCTCGAGTTTGAACGGTTGTTGGTCAGAACGCAATTTGAAGCCGAGACACTGCAACTCTTAAAGCACCCAAGTGCCACCAAATGCTACGGCTGGTGGAAACAAAATGGCACAGTCTATTTAGCAATGGAACTCATCAAGGGCGATAGCTTGGAAAAACGCCTCGAGACTGGCGTAAAACTGCGTGAAGTCGAAGCTCGAGCTGTGCTGATGGCTTGCCTTGGGGTACTGCAAGAACTTCATGGTTTGGGCTTGCTACACCGTGATATTAAGCCAGCCAACATCATGCTCAATCCAGACCGCGTCGAATTGATTGATTTTGGTAGCGCTGTAAAGTACAAAATTGGTGAACGAATCAAACGCGAACGCCTGCTGACCCCGATGTACGCGCCGCTCGAGCAGTTTGGTGAAGAAGTACAACTCACGCCTGCTACCGATTTTTATGCGCTTGGCAAGACCCTCTACCATGCCCTGACCCAAACCGTGCCACCGAGCGCCCTCGAGCGAGCAGCTGGGGCAACGATGCGCCCGATTCGTGACCTCGAGCCGAGTTTGTCGCTCAGTCTAGCCGAGGTGATTGATGCTTGTTTGGCAATGAAACTCGAGGAACGCCCGCAAAGTGCTTTTCAAATATTGCAAGAATTGCAACACGGCAAGAATTATAACTTACCGTTGCCAGATCAACCGCGTAGACCACAGATAGACATTGTTATGGAGACTCTGCGTGAATTTTTCAAAAAACCGCACAATGTGATTGGGGTCAGTTTTTGGTTAGTGATTGTGATTGGAATTTTAGTATCTTACTTTCCAACTTTAATGTTCATTGTTGCGATTTTGGGATTGTTCCTGATGTGGTTTATGAGTCAATCAAGCTAACAACACATCCTCGAGTTGTTCTTCTGGTACGGGTTTAGCAAATAAATACCCTTGAACCGCATCGCATTGCAATTCTTGCAGCGCAGCCAATTGTTCTCGAGTTTCCACGCCTTCGGCAATTGCCCGTAAGTTTAGGCTTTGCGCCAATAAAATAATCGCTTTGGCAATGGTTCGGGCTTCGGCTTTGTCTATGCTTGTCACAAAACTCTTGTCTACTTTCAAAGCAGAAACGGGCAAACGATGCAAGTAACTCAGACTCGAGTAACCCGTGCCGAAATCATCTATTTGCACTTGAACCCCCAAAGCTCGTAGTGCCACCAATTTGGCTTCGGCACTTAAAAGTAAGGCGCTTTCGGTGATCTCGAGGATCAGGCGCTTGGGATCAAGTTGATGCTGCTGCAAGGCTTGTTGCACCAAACCAAGAAAGGCATCGTTTTCAAATTGCCGACTGGCAACATTGACACTGATGCTCAGTTGTCCACGCCATTTGGCAGCAGCTTGGCAGGCGGTGTTCAGCACCCAAGCGCCGAGTTCAATGATAAACCCATTTTGTTCAGCAATGGGAATAAATACTTCTGGTGAAACTGCGCTACCGTCCGAACGTTGCCAGCGCAGCAGGGCTTCGTAACCCAAGACCTTTTGGCTTTGGGTTTCAAAAATAGCTTGGTAATTCAAGGTCAGTTCGTTGTTTTGAATCGCACACCGCAGGGCATTTTCCAGTTCTAAGCGTTCGTTCAAGCGCACACTCATGGCTTGGTCAAAAAAAGCAATTCGGCTTTTGTTACCTTTGGCGTGGTACATGGCGGTGTCAGCTGCACTTAAGAATTCATCCACCCGACTAAACCCACTGCTCGAGTCAACAATGCCAACGCTGACACTGATTAAGATTTGTCGTTCTGAAATTTCAAAGGGTTGCTCGAGACGGCGGCATAAACGCTCAGCAAGAGCAGCAATACCAATACTTTCCATGGTGGTTTTATCTATGCGGTCACGGCGTTCTGCCAACACAGCAAATTCATCGCCGCCAAGCCGTGCCAGAATATCACCTTGGCGCATAACCGCTTCGAGCCGCTTAGAGACTTGGAGCAGCAAGGCATCGCCGACCAAATGCCCTAAGGTGTCATTGACAATCTTAAAGTCGTTGAGGTCAAGGAACATCACCGAAAAAGCATCTCCGTAACGTTTTTGGCGCTGCATGGCACGTTCGATGTATTCGCGGAACAGCACCCGATTGACCAGACCAGTCAGTGAATCATAGACCCCACTGCGCCCAGTGATGTCGGTCAGCGAACCTGCCATGCGAACTGTTCTTCCATTTTGCTTGACAGTAATGCCACGCAGTAAAAACCATCGGTATTCTTGGTTAGCACACAAGTACCGAGTCTCGAGCGAAAAGTGTTCCGATTGATCAATGCCGCGCACATGCCGCCAAATGGTTTCTTCAACACGCTCCGCATCTTCTGGATGGGTGCGTTTTTGCCAATCCTCGAGTTGCGCCACGGTTTCAATTTCAGGGTAGCCAAGTAGCGCATTTAAGCGTGGTGATTGGCGAATGCTGTTGTCCGAAAGCCGCCAATCCCAAAGCCCGTCGTTTGCACCTTTGAGGGCTAATTGCAATCGTTCTTCGGACTCGAGCAGTTGGTCGGTCAGGCTTGCATTTTCTTTATTGGCAAGTAAAATTCGCCAAGCGGTTAAAAGTGCCAACATGCCAATACCAATGACCATGCCAAATTCAACCAACTGAGGGTATGTTTGATGAGCCGGACTCATAACATAGAACAAATAACCAACAAAAGTTGCTCCAAAAACCACATAGGGTAAGCCACCTACCAAACGAACCCAGTTGCGCTCGAGGCTGCTTGGTGTAGCGGGTAAAAGACTGCTGATACCCGCCGCCGCAAAAAATACAAATGACAACGAAGCAAGAACATCAATCAAATGCCCTGTTTGGTAACTCGAGATCACCCGCAGCGCATCTGCCCCGAGAATTAAAGTCGTCATTGCAATTGTACCTAGGGTCAAAAACAAATTGGTCAACACTGCGCCACGGTGACTGAGTAAGTAAGCAAACATAAATCCAACCAGCCCTAAACTCAAGACAGCTGAAAGCAAATCAATCAGTAGCTCATTCCAAGGTTTTATGGCAACTTGATTGCCTAAAAACAACGCCCAAATCAGTACCCCTAGACTGACCACCACCATCATCGTCTCGAGCCACAAGGCAAGGCGAGCATTTTTATAACGTAAGCCATAGCCAAGAAAACCCATACTGGCAATCATCAAAAACGTGGCTAAAAAATATGGGATTGATAACCAAAAGATTCGACTGACCTCAATCCGCAAAACAACTTCTGTGAATCCATAAAAGACATCGCCTAAGAACCACGAAAAAGCGGTCAATGCCACCAAACACCAACCAGTTCGGGTTTGGCTTTGGTGTATTTCAGAAACCAAAAACAGCACGGCAATGGCGCTCAGTGCAACTGGAAATCGTACCAACGAAGCCATCTCGAGGCTTGGGTTAAGCAAGAGAACAATCAGATGCAACCCACAAAAAGCCACAGTTAAATAAAGTAAACGCAGGAGAGTCTGGGTTTTTTTAAATGAAATTTGTTGTATCAGACGTTGCAACATGGTTTAAGAATTTGTCCTTCAAGATGTCTAAAGCACAAAAGCATAACATCTACTTCAAATCAATGGTGCGTGTTTGAACACTTCGAGTTTGGTGTTTGTGTCAGAATACAGCATGCCAGCCTCAAAGTCACCGCGTCCTCTGTCGGCTGATCCGAGCATTGTGCCTTTGCAAGTCAAATGGGGTTCGATCATGTCGCCGCACGCGATTCATGCACATGGCTTACTGTTTGTGATTGACCCAACCACCCTCACATTTCGGCGGATTTCAGAAAATTTGGTGGAAGTCTTCGCCAAAAGCGCTGAGGATTTTCTAGGTAAACCAGTTCAAGCCTTATTTGGTATCGAAATCGAAGATCAAATCAAAGCTGCCGTTTTACTGCCGCGCATTGAAACTGCCAACCCGTTGGAAATTCGTATGGATGTCTTTCACGAGCGACTGATTTTTGAAGCGGTCTTATCTCGAGCCAAAGACGGCAACCTCGAGCAAGCTGTGATCTTAGAGCTGACCGAGAAACCCATTGAATTACTGAATGCCTTGCGTCAAAAAGGTTTTTTAATCAGCATTGATGACTTCGGTACTGGATTCTCGAGTTTAGCTTATGTGCAGCAATTACCAATCCATGAATTAAAAATAGATCGCAGTTTTACAAGGCATATCGTTCATAGTCCAAGGGATTATGCGTTGGTCAGCAGTATCATCAACTTAGCCCATGAACTTGGCATCAAAGCCGTGGTTGAAGGTATCGAAACCATCGAGCAATTTAACTTGCTGCAACAAGCCAAAGCCGATGCCATGCAGGGGTATTTGTTCAGCCGACCAGTACCACCAAAAGAATTCCCGGGTTGGTAAGCGTGGTACGCTAAACCGCATGGATAAAGATTATCAAACTTGGGATGGTATCGCCGATCAGGTCGGGATACTGGCAACCAAATTGCGTGATGAAAAATTTGACTTAATGATGGTCATTACCCGAGGTGGCATGATACCGGGTGCGATTCTTGGTTATAAACTTGGGATTCGCAACATTGTTGTGGCAGCTGTGGAATTCTACGATGACCGAACAGGAAAAAGAGGGGTACAACCAACCTTTTTACAATTCCCAGCTGACCCCATTTTAACGGGCAAGCGCGTACTGATTTTGGATGAAGTCTGGGATTCTGGGCGCACCATTCAAGCTGTGGCGACAAGAGTTCACCAAGCTGGTGGACTGCCAATCACAGCCGTACTGCATTACAAACCACGCATGTCCGAAACCGCCCTCGAGCCAGATTATTATGTTCATGCCACCAATGCTTGGATTGTGTACCCGTGGTCAAAGCACGAAAAATTGGATGCTTAAAGGCAGATAAAAGAGATAACCTAGGGACGCGAAGCGTCTGGATCACTCGAGAAACAACAAATTTTGAGAAAAGAGGAAATAAGTGCTGGATACGTTTCTCGAGTTTTTCATTGGCACATGACAAAGTGAATGATCCGCGAGCGGTTGATTCCTCATCTGGAAGCAATTCTTATCCCATCTTCAAAAGAAAGAATGACTTATGCAGCTAAGAACTTGGACGGCATTTACTCGAGATGCTTTGGTTGGCGCAACCTTTGATGGTTTGACCTTAGCACCAAATCACAACCTTGTTGTTGCGGGGCAAGGTAGTCTCGAGACTCAAACCTTAGAGCGCCCTTTTCAAAGCTGTGTCATCTCATGGAACGCGCTGACCCCACCAACTTCTACTTTGTTTCTCGAGGCTCGAGTTCGTTTTGGACAGGCTTGGTCAGGGTTTTTGCGGGTAGCGCAGTGGGGCAACGACCCTTTGCAGAACACCACCTTTGCGGATTCCGATGAAAATGTTTTTCTGGAGACCGACACCCTGATTTGTAAAACTCCAGCCGATGCTTTGCAATTGCGCGTCACCCTAGGCGGTGCAGCCAGCCTGACAGGTTTGGCAGTTGCATTCTTGGATGATGAAGCGCTCGAGCTGCAAACCTCGAGCCAAACCGCTTGGGGAGTGGATTTGCCCGTGCCAACCCGCTCACAAATGATTTACCCTGACGGTGGGCGCGTTTGGTGCAGCCCAACCAGCACCACGATGCTGCTCGAGTATTGGAGTGCCAAATTCGGGCGCAGTCTTGCCGATACCGTACCAGAAACCGCAAAAGCCGTTTGGGATGTCATGTACCGAGGCGCGGGCAACTGGGCATTCAACATGGCATACGCCAGCAGCAAAGGCTTACAAGCCTATGTCACCAGCCTGAGCAGCTTTGCCGAAGCTGAAACATGGATTGCTCGAGGTGTACCGCTTGCGCTTTCGATTGGTTGGAAAGATGGTGAACTCGAGGGCGCTCCGATAGGGCATTCAGCAGGGCATCTGGTGGTGTTGTGCGGCTTTACTCAAGACGGCGATCCAATCGTCAACGACCCCGCGCAACCAACAGACGACAAAGTGCGAATGATTTACCCTCGAGACCAACTCGAGCGAGCTTGGTTAGCGCATAGCGGCGGAGTTGTTTACGTGGTGCAACCGACTTGGGATTAAAAAGTCACATCCTCGTAAATCTCGTCCAAAGTCATGGAAAAATCAGCACACGAGAACTCGAGAATACCGCTCTCCTCGAGTTTAATGTATTGCCAAGTATCATCGGCGTTACGTTTATAGACCTCGAGAAATTTTTTGTCTTGGCGTACCAAGACGTACATTTTCAGGCTTGAGCATTTTTGGTAGTTGAAGAGTTTTTCGCCACGGTCAATGTCCTCGGTGCTGTTTGATAACACTTCAACAATCAAACATGGATTGTAAATCAGTAAGTCAGTCACATCATCATTGCAAGTCAGCACCACATCTGGATAGTAGCCAATTCCGCTTGGTGTACGTACCTTGACGTTCTCCATGTACGCCATGCAATTGGCTTTAGCTCGAGCTGCGAGTTTAGCTTTAATAAAGATGTTGCCGGTAATATTGTTATGAGGTTTTGTACCACCCGCCATGGCAAACATAAAACCATCCACAAATTCATGGCGGGTTGTCGCGGTTTCCTCGAGTTGGAGGTACTGCTCGAAGGTTAATGGTTCGGTGTTGGTGGCAACCCTTGGCATGACCACATTATAGCAAATCAATTGTACCCCTATTGGTGACAACAAAAACTTGCACCGTAACTCGAGGCGTACTACACTGAATTCATCACTCGAGTGCGGTACACTTGCACCTCGAGAAACAAGGAGATGATCATGGTCAAGAATTCATTTGGAGCGCGTGAAACCTTAGACGTTGGTGGCAACAAGTATTACTATTACCGACTCGAGAAATTATCAGAACTAGGTTATGACCTGACTAAACTGCCGTTTAGCATCAAAGTCATGCTCGAGAGCCTGCTGCGAAACTGCAACAACTACGATGTCACTGAAAATGATGTCAAGCAACTCGCGGCGTACAACGCGGCTGCCCCACTCGAAGTCGAAATTCCATTCAAACTGGCTCGAGTGATTCTCCAAGATTTCACGGGTGTGCCTGTCGTCGTGGATTTAGCTTCAATGCGCCATGCGATGAAAGCCCTTGGCGGCGATGAGAAGAAAATCAATCCGATTGTCCCCGTGGATTTGGTGATTGACCACTCGGTGCAAGTGGATTTTTACGGTACGAGCGATGCGCTTTTTAAGAACTCCGCACTCGAGTTTGACCGCAACCGCGAGCGTTACGAATTCCTGCGTTGGGGTCAACAAGCCCTCGATAACTTCGGCGTTGTACCGCCAGCCTCGGGCATTGTGCATCAAGTCAACCTCGAGTATTTAGCCAAAGGCGTGATGAGCCGCCAAGAAGATGATCTCGAGGTTTTATTCCCCGATAGCCTTGTGGGAACAGATTCCCACACCACCATGATTAACGGACTTGGCATTGTCGGATGGGGCGTTGGTGGCATCGAAGCCGAAGCCGTGATGCTCGGGCAGCCCCTTTATATGCTCACCCCAGAAGTGGTGGGCTTTAAGATCACTGGCAGCCTCCCAGAGGGCAGCACCGCCACCGACCTTGCACTGGTTGTGACGCAAATGCTGCGTAAGCACAATGTCGTTGGCAAATTCGTCGAGTTTTATGGGCAAGGCTTAAGCAGCATGACCCTGCCAGACCGCGCCACCATTGCCAACATGGCACCCGAGTACGGCGCAACCATGGGTTTCTTCCCGATGGACGACGAAGCCATGCGCTTTATGAAACGCACAGGGCGCTTGGACATGGAAGTCGAGGTACTTGAAGCGTACATGAAAGCCAACGGCTTGTACCGCACCGACAGCACCCCAGACCCCGTGTTCTCGAGTTACATTGAACTAGATTTAAGTGAAGTGAAGCCAAGCCTCGCAGGACCTGCTCGTCCTCAAGACCGTGTGTTGATGTCCGACATGCCCAAAGTCTTTGCTGAAGCCTTAGTCAGCCCCAAAGACAAACGCGGCTACGCCCTCGAAGGCACAAAACTCGAGAGCAAAGGCACAGTCAAGGATTTCAATGGCTTTAACGGTCAAATCACCCACGGCGATGTGGTGATTGCTGCGATTACCTCTTGCACCAACACCAGCAACCCAAGCGTGATGATTGGTGCGGGACTCCTAGCCAAAAAAGCCGTGGAGAAAGGTCTCACGGTCAAGCCTTGGGTCAAAACCAGCCTCGCGCCCGGCTCGAGGGTCGTGACCGCGTACCTCGATGATGCTGGACTGACCCCATTCCTCGATCAACTTGGTTTCCAAACCGTGGGTTACGGCTGCACCACCTGCATTGGAAACTCTGGACCACTGCCAGAAGAATTGGTGGCTGCCATCAACGAAGGCGATTTGGTCGCCGCCAGCGTCTTGTCGGGCAACCGCAACTTTGAAGGACGGGTCAACCCACACGTTCGCGCCAATTACTTGGCATCACCACCGCTTGTGGTGGCATATGCGATTGCTGGCACGGTCAAACTCAACCTCGAGACTGAACCACTCGGAACTGATAAAAACGGTAATCCAGTTTATTTGCGCGATATTTTCCCCTCGAGCAGCGAAATCCAAGCGGCGATGGATGCCACCGTGACTGCCGAGAAATTCCGCCGAATTTACGATGGTATCGAACAAGGCAATCAGCAGTGGAACGCGATTCCAGTCAAGGGCGGCGATTTATTTGCCTTTGATGCGGACAGCACCTACATCCAAAACCCGCCGTACTTTGAAGGTTTGACCATGCAAGTGGGTATAATCCAACCGATCAGTGGCGCTCGAGTCTTGCTGAAACTGGGCGACAGCATCACCACCGACCACATTTCACCAGCCGGTGCTTTCAATGCGAAATCTCCAGCCGGTAAGTACCTCAATGACCTCGGGGTTGGCGTTGCCGACTTCAACTCATATGGCTCGAGGCGCGGCAATGACCGTGTGATGACTCGAGGAACATTTGCCAACATTCGCATCAAGAACCAACTTGCCCCCGGTACAGAGGGCGGCGTGACCACGTACTTGCCAACAGGCGAAGTCATGAGCGTCTACGATGCCGCCATGAAATACAAAGCCACCAACACTCCGCTTGTGGTTTTGGGTGGCAAAGATTACGGCATGGGCAGCTCGAGAGACTGGGCAGCCAAAGGCACGATGCTGCTCGGCGCAAAAGCCGTGATTGTCGAGAGCTTTGAACGCATTCACCGCAGCAACTTGGTCGGCATGGGCGTGTTGCCACTGCAATACAAAGATGGACAAACCGCCGAGAGCCTAGGCTTAACTGGTCTCGAGACCTTCGATTTCTTGATTGGCGATGACCTCAAACCACGCCAAGATGTGATTGCTCGAGTCACCAGCCCCGACGGAAGCACCAGAGAAATTACGCTTTGGTGTCGAATTGACACACCAGTTGAAATTGATTACTACCGCAA
>JAAFJQ010000084.1 GCA_013298185.1 Deinococcales bacterium | reverse complement strand
GAGGGTACGTCCAACCGAACGAATGCTTTTGCCACCTTGAAATGGGTGTGGGGTGTCTTGAACTGTGCCGTTGTAATCAAGCATTCGGCTGGGGCTACCAAGGACAGGCAGCATCCGCGCCCATTCATCGTTGATTCGCGCCCAGTCGGTCATCAGGGCAGAAAATTGAAGGCTGAATTGTGGGGTGACGGCTTGGTTAGCGGGGGTAAATCGAAAATTGCCGCTCGAGGCATGCAGTGTAAAGCTCTGCACAGCTTCTAAGCCGCCCCAATCGAGGATGTTGCCTGCCACCACTTCGCCACCCACAATTGAAAGCGCCAAGGGTAATTCAGCCGCGATTTGTAAGCGCCCAGATTGCTTGGTTAAGTTGATCAACTCGAGTACACTTGAAAGCGGTGTGTCACGCAGATTGCCTTCCATGCACCACCTCCTCGTAACCAGATGCAATTGGCAAAACCAGTATACGCGATGCAAAAGCCTCGAGTACAGTTGAAATTTTGGCGGTTTGGGTTTGCTCACATAAGGCAGCTAAACTTGGACCTGCACCCGATAAAAAAGCGGCAATTGCACCAGCTTCGAGGGCTGCTTCGATTGTCTCGAGCAAACGCGGCACAAAAGGCGCTCTTTGTGGTTGATGCACACGGTCTTGGCAGGCAATTTTTAAGTGCTGATGCTGCCCAGAGCTGAGGGCTGCCACCCAAAGTGCAGTGCGTGAAGCATTAAAAATAAGATCGGCTTTAGAATACATTTCGGGCAGGGCTTTTCTGGCTTCGGAGGTCTTTAATTCAAAGTCCGGAATGGCAAACACAGCTCGCCAGTGGTTCGGCACGGGCAGGCTGACCGAAACAGGTTGATTTTGGTGCATGGCACTGGCAGTGAAGCCACCCAAAACCGCAGGGGCAACGTTGTCCGGGTGTCCCTCGAGAGCAGCACAAACCCGCAGCACCCCTTCGCGTCCGAGCTGTCCGCCTAAAACCGCATCGGCAAGAGCGGCTCCGCCAACCAGCGCAGCACTTGAACTACCCATACCTCGAGCGAGGGGAATGGGATTGTGGCACTTTATTTGAACCGTCGGAGGCTCGAGGCTAACCGCCGCAAAAGCAGCGTTCCAACCTGCGTGCATCAGGTTATTTTCAGAGCTGACGCTACCGTTACCAGAGTAGATAAACTCGCTGTGTTGGCTAGGTTGGGCGCTGGCTTCGAGCCACAAGCCAACCGCTAAACCCAAGCAATCAAATCCAGGTCCTAGGTTGGCAATGGTGGCAGGAACACGAACCGAAACGGGGGAAAAAACCATAGCAGCAGTAGTTCTACCATTCTTGGTGGGTTTTGGTATATGTGACGTTTTGTTTTTAGAGCCTCCGAAAGAATGCCATTTCATCGTAAGTTACAGGACAGACACAGGGGTCTGTCCCTACATTCAAGGCATGAAAAATGCGTGAGGTAGGGGCGAACCCCCGTGTTCGCCCTGTTTTTCCATTTACGTATTTAATGATAAATCTGTAAGAATTTTGGACCTTTCGGAGGCTCTATTTTGTTTTTGAAATGTGTGTAGTGTCCTACACTTTCAAATACTCTGTGATAACATTTTGTTCGCTCATTGGTGCTTGGGAGAAGCATATCTAAGGGGGTCCTGTGAGACAAACAACCCATAAAACACTAGACCCAAATCCAATCGCCACAGCCCGTTATGCCCCTGTATTGGATGCAGTTTTGGTACAAGCCGAACAAGTGGCTCAAATGGCGGCGTTATCGCTATCGCACCAAGCTGCCATGGTGGTCTTTATGACCCCAAGTGGCTCACAGATTTTTGGTTCTTATGGCATGGGTTTACAGCGCTTACCCGTTCCAATTCAACAAATCCCTGATTGGTTGCTGCCAGCCCAAACCCAATCTCGAACCCAAAGCCAATGGCTCGAGCAGATGGCAAAAGACCTTGGGCAACCAGAAATTGACAGTGCTTTAGGCAGCTCAATCATCACTGCTCATGGGGTGATTGGTTCAATTTGGTTGCTAAATCAAATTGAACCGAACCAAGCCGTCAACCAAGACTTGATTGGTATGTTTGCACAACAAATCACTTTTTATCTCGAGCAGGAACTGAAATTCTTCGAGTTACAAACCCCGCATAAAGTGGCTCGAGAACGTGATATGGCTTTTTCATTGCTGAAAAACCTGCCAATTGGTGTGCTGGTAGCAGATACCAACGGACAAATTCAATTGATCAACACAGCTTTCACACAGCAATTTGGTTACACCCAAAGCGCCTTAAAGGGTGTTAGGCTGGATGGTCTGTTCCCGACTGAATTGGCACTTGGGCAAGTGAATACCAAGCTCCATCGTTGTCAAATCTACCGTGAAAACACCAGCCTTGCCGAGGTTGAAATCAATCAAAACCCATATACCGATACAGTCGGGCGGGTGATTGGCACAATTTTCACAGTGCGTGACATCAGCTCGGAGCTTGAATCGCAAGTCAAAGTCTCGCAACTCGAGCAGCAACTTGGACAGCTGCGCCAAAAACTCGAGGCAAGCACAGGTTTTTCTGGGCGACTCGAAACCATTGGTGGCATGGTTGGCTTAATGCAAATGATCGCTGTCAGCCCCGTGAGTGGTGCAATTCTGCTCGAGGATGCGATTTTATCGTTTGAACATGGCAAAATTGTTTTTGTTCAACACCCCCAACTCGAAGGAAAACCAGCCGTTAAGGCTTTGGTGAGGCGTCAACAAGGTCAGTTTCAATTTGTGCCTGAGTACCGTTCGGGAGTTATTCACTTCAACCTAGACCCAACCCAAGTCCTGCTCGAGTTTTTAACCCAACAAGATGAACACGCCCCCGCCAAACTAAACAGACCCACATCAAAACCACCGATGTTTTCCGAAGTCGAACACACCATTCACTTACCAACCGTTGATGCTGCCAAAGCCTTTGTGGCTGGGGTTGGTGGTATTGCCCATTTTCAGTTTTCGGTTGCTAGGCATAACGAAGTAATTCTGCACCGACATGGTTTACAAATCATTGTCAAAAATGCACAGCTCAGTGATTTTCTTGGAAGTCCTGATTCAGACCACCAAGACCAGTTTTAAGGTTTAAAACAGGCACTCGAGTCTACAGAAACTGCTTTTGTGCAGCTGATAACGTTTTATCTGTCGTTTTTCCCACAAACACGAGGGGATTTGGTGCTAGACTCCAAATGGGAGGGATAAAAGAGGTTTTTCGGTGCGAAATAAATTAAACCAGGCTGACCTGATCATCTCAAATCCAAAAACTGGATTTGGTCCACCTATCCACGATAACTTTTACCTGTCTGTGTTACAAACCCTGCCTGTCGGGGTGATGGTGGCTCATTTAAGCGGCGAAATTGTGCTGGTCAACACTGCGTACACCAAGCAGTTTGGTTACAGTTCGGCAAGCCTTCAAGGTCGTTTTATCCAAGACCTACTCTTACCAGAATTCATTCCCACTTTTGAAAAAGCAATCCACACCCGCCGCAACAACGAAAGCAGCATTTACCGCTGCAAGATGTACCACCAAAATCAGAGCATTGCCGACATCGAAGTCAGTGGTCAGCCTTATCTTGACCTAAACGGACAAGTGATTGGCAAAGTCGCCATTGTGCGCGACATCACCCAAGAACTTGCGCTCGAGCAAGCCGCTTTTGATGCGCGTCGTGCGATGCAAAAAAGACTGTCGGATACCTTGGTCGAAACCAAGCGCTCACTCGAGCGCGAACAGCGCTTTGCCCTTGAAATCATGGAACTCTTACAAGACGGCTTTGCTTTAATTGATGCGGCTGGCAAATTTGAATACGTCAACCCTGCTTTTGCTAAAATCTGTGGTTTTGGAGACACCCAACCAATGCTTGGCATTGACGCCATGGTTTTGGTTCACCCAGAAGATTTGGCTTACGTCGAACAAAACATCCTTGGTATGAAATTTCAAGAGATACGCTCGCTGATGCACCGTATTGTCCGAGCCGATGGGGCAGCCGCTCACGTTAAATCAAATTACAGTTTGCGTTACAGCCCAACTGGTCAAGCCATTGGGTCGCTGCTTAGCAGCAAAGACATCAGTCAAAAATTATCCGATGACCAAGCCCTACAAAGCGCCCAAGAGCAACTGCACAACGAACGCGAAATGGCACTGACGATTGTGCAGACTGCCCAAGAAGGCTTTTTGATGCTCAAAGGCTTAAGCATTGAATTTGTCAACCCGCAAATTGAACAAATGTTGGGTTTGAGCGCCGAGCAACTGATCGGCACAAACATCTTAAAATATGTCCATCCAGACGATATGTACCTTTCCGAAAATGGAATTCGGCACATCACCGCAGGACAAGAATTGACTTACCGTCAACGGTTGATTCGCTCAGATGGCAGCATCCGCACGATCATTTATTTTGCTAAACCTCGGTACAGCAAACACGGCAGGGTTTTTGGTTCTATTGGCAGCCTGCGCGACATCACGGCTGAACTCGAGTCACAAGCCAAGGTATTACAGCTTGAAATTGAACTTGGTCAAATGCGAAAAAAACTCGAGGTCGGCACTGGTTTTTCAGGGCGACTCGAGACGATTGGCGGCATGGTTGGCTTAATGCAAATGATTGCAGTCAGTCCTGTCAGTGGCGCGATTCTGCTCGATGATTCAACTCTATTTTTTGAACACGGCAGAATTGTGGCAGTCAAACACCCCGAACTCCAAGGGATTTTAGCAGTTCAGATTTTAGTCCAGCGACAACACGGACAATTCCAATTTGTACCAGAATTTCGTTCTGCCAATACCGATTTGAACCTCGACCCAACTCAAATTTCACTCGAGTTCTTAAAACAACAAGACGAACACCAAGCCGCTGCTCCAAAAAACAACAAACACGCAGTCCATTTACCAAGCAGCCAAGCCGCCAAAGCCTTTATTTCTGGGGTTGGCGGCATAGAGCATTTTCAAGTCACCCTCGAGGGCAATCAAGTGGTGCTGCGCGGACGGGGCATGAAAATCGTGATTCACAACGCCAAAACCACTGATTTCTAAATCCCAACCCGCTCGAGTTCAAGCGCCGCTTCGGCAAGCACTTTGGCTCGAGCCTCGGCGAATGGCAAAGCAATGGTTGCGCCTGCGGCTGGCACATGCCCACCGCCACCACAGGCAAGGGCAATGTTCTGAGCGCTGACCCCACTTTTGGAACGCAAACTGACTTTGACGCTATCGCCGTAATCCTTAAATAAGCACGCCAGCACTGTGCCTTCGGCGTTGCGGATGTAATTGACCAGACTTTCGACATCCTCCCAAGAAGCCCCGAGTTCCTCGAGCATAGCAGAATTGACAAAAGCCGTGACCATCTTGCCAGACAATGGAAATTCGATGGTGGCATAGACTTTGGCTTGCAGTTTATAGAACGAATGCGGCTGAGAAGCCAGTGCCTCATTGATTTTGACCATGCTGACACCAGTGCTAAGCAAATCTGCGGCAGCGTTTAAGGTCGAGGTATCGGTGTTGCTGTTGCGAAAAAAACCTGTGTCGGTCAGGATACCCGTGAGAATTGGCTCAGCGATATGAGCCGTGAATTCCACGCCCAGTGCAGCAACCAAGTCTTTGACCATCAACGCAGGCTTTATCTGGACTGACCAAAGACAATTCTCCAAAGCGCGGATTCGAGCCGTGGTGATCTATGTTGATGATTGGGATGCCCACTTGGTTCATTGGCACACCATCCACCCTCGAGACTTCAGCGCTGTCCACCACCAACAAAAGCGAACCTTCGGGCAGCACCTCGAGTTTAGGCGTCAGTTCGTTGCCTGTTGTCATCCACTCGAGGTAACGCGGTGGCACAGCCACTGGCAAAACAGTTTTACCAAAGGCGGCTAAAGCCCGAGACGCACCAAGCAGACTGCCAATCGCATCGCCGTCAGGGTCCACATGAGCAGCAATCACAATCATTCCAGCATGGTCTTTTAAGCGAGTGGCAATGGTGGCAAGTTTTTCAAAGTACAGGGGATCACCCGAATTGTTCATAGTTCCTCCGCGTTGGCGCTCCCGTTCCAAGCGTTTTGAATTCTAACCCGCGAACCTGAGCAGCATGAAATTTTTGGTAAGTCACTCACAAAAGAGTGGTAACCTCGAGGGCATGAAAAAAGCCATAACCGTGCTGACCGCGCTTTTGATTGGCAACTTAGGATTTGCCAGCCCAGCCGTGGAGTTGTTTAACCAAGCCGCTACCTATATTGAAACCCAGTATTTTGGACCCAGCCAAGTCGCCATTTCGCCGCTGCTCGAGAAGTACCGCACCGAAGTTGCTTTGGTTTGCCTGCGCCAAGAAAACCCACAAACTTGTGCTTACGAAAAAATCGAACCTGTGTTGGTGCGCTTATTTAATGATTTACAAGATGGACATGCGTATTACTTAAGCGCCGAAGCGGTGCGCTTGGAAAACGCCAACCGCCAAGGACAAGCCCTGACCCCACGCCCAGCATTGGGCTTGCGATTCGCTAATTTTTGCGACACCCCCACGGGCATTTGCGAATTTGACCAAGACAGCACACTCAAAAGCACTCCAATGCGCGACCAACTGATTATCCGCGTCACCATCGGCAGCCCCGCCGAAGCCGCAGGCATTCGCTACGGCGACCGCTTCATTGGCTATAACAACACGCTTTTCTCGAGCTTTGCAACCTTTGAAGAATTCCAAAAATTCCGCGCTGACCTGACCCCCAAAGTCCAATCTGGCGAGGATGTCACGATCAATTTGTTGCGCGGTGAGGCTCGAGAACGGGTCAATATCACCTTAAAAGGCGCAATTTTCAACACCAGCCAAAACCCAACTTTAGAGCTTCGCCCAGATGGCATTGCGGTACTGACCGTGCGCGATTACCAAATTCGCGGCATTGGGCAACAAATCCATAATTTGCTGCGCCAAGCCGAAGCTCGAGGCGCTAAGGCTGTTCTGTTTGAACAACGCCAAAACGGTGGTGGCAGTGTCTACGAAATGATGCTGGCAGTCGGCGCATTCATTCCCAACCCAGATTCGTTTCGCTTTTTACCGCGCTACAACGCCGAGCGTGACAGCCTCGAGTATGGTTACAACGCCGGACGCGCCACCGTGCGAGTCGGCAACGGCGCACTGCAAATTGGTAGCAGCGTCAGCAATTTTATCTCCAGCCGCTTGCCGATAGCCGTCCTGGTGGATGGTAACTGCGCTTCGGGCTGCGAGTACTTCGCCAATTTCATTGTGCGCCACAAACGCGGCATCGTCATTGGTTCAAAAACAGCTGGAGTTGGCAACAGCAACACCGCGCGTTTTGCTTTGCCCAACGGCGGCGCAGCCGGTATTCCAACCCTGCGAGCCTTTTGGCTGGATGGCACAGGGCTACCAGCCTTTGCCGTGGCTGACAAACCCGTTCCAGACCTCGAGTGGGCATTGTTTCAAACCGGGCGCGACCAAGCCTTTAGCCTAGCGCTCGAGGCGCTGAAACAGCCAAATGTGCAAACTCGAGCTACCGAGTTACCAAGTGTTTTACAACCTCTGGTTTGGCAGAACAAACCATTGCCAACTACGAACGAATAATTTGGGGCTGTGCCACGCCTCGTCTTGCAGCCAGAACCACCAGCAAACTCGAGAGCAGTGCCAAGACCACCAATGCACCAAGCGCCAGTAAAGTTTGGCTGTCAGGGTTAAGCAGCGGCTGTCCACGCAAGGCTTGCCAAGTCACCAGCAACATCAAACCCAAGTACCCAAATGCGCCAGTGGCAAGCAGCCACAAACGATGCCCTTGCTTCAGCCACGATTCGCGCCGTCTGGATAACCACAAGCCCAATAACGGGATGATTTGCAGGGCATGAATACCAACAAAATGCCCAATTCTCAAATCACCATGTTCGGTACTCCAACCCAATGATTCATTCAGACCTCCCTGCTGCCATGCGCTGACGCATGGTCTCGAGTTTTTCTTTGACCGAAATGCTGTTGGTGGCTCTGGCAAGCCCAAAAAGTGGCATATTGCCGTAGACACATTCAAAGTTACCGGCTGGCACAGAATAGGTTTCATGCCAAATCCCGACGGCTTGGTTGTTGTTGGCGTACTTATAGAAATTTCGCCATGCCTCAGAGTGCAGCGCGGGGTCGCGCCGTGCAAAGCGCTCGAGGTCTTCGGTGCTTTTCCAGTATTGCAGCATTAAAGTGGTGCGAAAATCCGGGGTCACAAAGTTCTCTGCTCCCAAAAATCCACTTTCTGTTTTATGGGTGTACAAATACTCGAGCATCGGACCCATTGCCCGACCCACAGGCATCCATTCGCGCCAGCGCAGCCAATTGTTGACGCGCATACCAATCAAGAAAACCACCAAATCGTCTTGGTGCGAAGTTGTGAACCGACCTGCTTGAATCATACCTACCTCCTATGAATAACCATCTTTTAATTAACGATGTTAAGTAGTTTGGTAAAAAAAATTAAACGCTCATTTCACGTTGCAACATCTGCATCATCCAATGGAAAAGCGGCTCGATGTTTTCGGGGGTTAAATGCGAATTGGTCAGCACCAACGATGCCAAACCATGCACATTGACCCACAATAGGGTGGCGGTTTCTTGTGGATCGCGCAATTTGATTTCACCACGTTTCATGGCTTCAGCAACAGCCTTAGTGACAACTCCAAAGGAATCAATAAAATCGGTGTAACACTCGGGGGCGGGACGTGCCAAGTAATCGCTGCGCTGCATAAACATCAGGCGGTACTGAACAGGATTTGCCAAAGCAAAATCCACATACGCCCTGCCAATATGCCAAATCCGCTCGGCGGGAGGGGCAGAATCATAGGCATGTTGCAGCGCCACACCAAAACCACGAAAGCCCTCGAATGCCATCACAAACAGCAACTCTTCTTTATCCTTAAAATACAAATAAATTGTGGTCGGCGAATAACCAATCGCTTCGGCAACTTGGCGCAAGGAAAAATCCTCATAACCGTTGGTGGAAAACAAATGTGCGGCTGCCTCGAGAATCTGGCGCTTTAACTCGAGTTTACCCTGCTCGCGCCGAGCGGCACTGGCAAGTTTAAGTTTTTCAGCTCGGGTTTGAACTTGCATAGTGCAATTTTACTTAACACTGTTAATCTTGTCAAGTGGTAGACTCAAGTATGAATAAAAATGTCCTCGGCACAGACCTTGAGATCTGCTGCACCAGACCACTCACAGGCTACTTCCGCGACGGCAGCTGCCGCACCGATGCCACCGACCAAGGCTCGCATGTGATCTGCGCTCGAGTGACCGATAAATTCCTCGAGTTCAGCAAATCTCGAGGCAACGACCTTTCGACTCCGCGCTCTGAGTACCGTTTTGATGGCTTAAAACACGGTGACTGTTGGTGCTTATGCGCCCTGCGTTGGCAAGAAGCGCTCGAGGCAGGGGTCGCGCCACCTGTGCGCTTGGGCAGCACTAACATCAAAGCCCTCGAGTTTGTAAACTTGGCTGACTTAAAGCGCCATGCCCTCGAGATGAATTAAGTCTGCCATTCGCGTTTCAGTAAACCGTATTTTTGCCAATGGTGAAAACGGTCATGCAACCACTCGGCATCTCGAGCCACGGATTCTGGCTTAAATCCAAGGCGCTCGATCACTTTTCTCGAGGATGTGTTCTCGGTTGAATGGGCAATTGAAATCCGATGCAGATTCAACTCGTCAAAACAATACGAAAGCACTGCCCGACCTGCTCGAGTCATCAAGCCTCGCCCTGTGAACGGTTGCGCCAGCCAGTAGCCAAATTCGCTGTCCAAGTGCGTCCAATCAATGCCGTGCATTCCAATTACACCCGCCAATTGGTTGTCCTGCCAGATGCCATACGTGTTGCCATTGAACTGTGCAAAGCGATCTAAGCTGCCTTTGATAAAACCCTCAAAATGCTCGGCTTTGGTATTGCCATCCACCCAAGGCAAAAATGCCCGCAGATGCTCACGGCTCGAGTCAACCGCTTGGAGCAGGTTTTGTGCGTGGCGTAACTCGAGCAGGCGCAGTTCAGCACCATCACCCAAGGGTTTGGTAAACCGAGCAGGTTGAGGCTGAGTGTCCGCAGCCAGTAAGCTCCAAACCTGATGCGAGACTCGAGTACCACGCAAAACACGATCTTCTCGAGCCACACCCTCGAGTACAAAACCAAGTTTTTCTGCCACCCGCCGACTGGCTGGGTTATCAGTCGCACAACAGAGTTGAATGCGGTTGAGTTTCAGTTCGCTGAATCCATAATCCAGCAACCTCGAGACGGCTTTGGTGATGATGCCACGCCCCGCGAAAGCCTGACCAATCCAATAACCCACTTCGGCTTTGCGGTGCATGGGACTTAGGTCAAACAAACTGACCGCACCAACCAGTGTGTCATCTGCCCAAACACCAAAATTTCCCGTGCCATCTTTGGCATATCTGGCTCGAGAGCGACGAATAAAATCCTCGGCTGAATCAACCGAAGCATCATCCACAAAATTAAGGTAACGCCGCAAATGAGCGCGACTGGTGTCAATCAGATCAAACAGCAATTCGGCGTGATGCAATTCAAAATGGCGCAACTCGAGGTTTGGGGCAATTGGCAAAGCAACCATAAGCTCGAGTTTAACGCTGCTGGGATACCTCGAGCAAATCGCTTAGAGTTTGGGGATTCACCACCCACACACGGCGTTTCTCGAGCGCAATCAAGCCCAAGCGGTAAAATTCCCCGAGTTTCCGACTGACCAATTCTGGCACTGTGCCAAGCTCGGCTGCCAAAACTGTATTCGTCGGCAGCAACCAACCCGAATCCGAAGAATGCTCGAGCAGAAGCCGTGCCACTCGAGCGTTCAAATCAGCAAAAAAGACCTGATCCACCCGCCGCAAAAGCGCCCCAGAACGCGAAACCACAAAACGCAACAAGGCATTGGCAAGTGCCGCATCCAATGCCACCAAACGCTCGAGATTGGCTGCCTCGAGACTCAGAACCAAACCAGCCTCGAGCATCTGGGCTGAAGCAAAATGACTTGGGTTGGCTTGAAACACAGCTTGTAAACCCAGTACAGCTCGAGGTGAATAGACTCCGATGGTAAATTCTCGAGCCTGTTTGGTCAGACAAAACGTTCGCGCCGCGCCTGACACCAAAACAAGCACCCTCGAGACTGGCTGACCTTCGCTAAACAGCATGGCGGCTTTCGGCATGGGTTGCACCAACGCACCCTCGAGCAAGGCTTCAAGCATCGGGCGCGAAACACCACGAAAGGCTGCCGTTTGCTGCAAAGCAAGAACTTGTTGCTCGAGGTTCATGCGGCAATTCTACAAGCCAAAATGTGCCTTGGCTTTGGTGATGTAACCCGTCCACTCGAGCGGCACATCCTCGTTAGCAAAAATCGCACCTGTTGGACAAGCTGCAATACAAGCACCACAAATAATGCACTCGTCGGGATGAATAAAAAACTGGTCATCGCCTTCGTAAATACAGTCCACAGGGCAGACTTGGACACAAGCACCATCTTTGACTCCGACACAGGGCTGGGTAATCACAGCATAAGAACTTTTCACACACCCAGTTTGCCTCGAGAAGCGCAACTTGTCTTTGACTTAGGTCAAAGACTGATAGAATACTGGTATGCAATCCATTCATACCTTTCTAGGGCAGAACACCGAGAACATCCTAAAAGACATCGAAACCCTTGTGCGCCTCGAGTCACCATCGAAGGATGCCGAAGCCATCAACAAAGTCCAAGATGCCCTGCAAGCCATGCTCGAGCCTTTTGGCAAGGCTGAACGCATTGTGCATCAACTTGGCGATATTTTGCATGTGCAAATTCAGGGTAACTCGAGCGAGCGCGTGGTGCTGCTTGGACATGCTGACACGGTCTACCCGCACGGCACTTGGAAAAACAATTGGCGACTCGAAGGAGATCGGGTTTACGCGCCCGGTGGGTACGACATGAAAGCTGGTATCGTCCAAGCGATTTGGGCATTGAAAGCCGTGATGAACGAAGGGCAACGACCCAATTGCACCATAGATTTTCTGGTCACCCCAGATGAAGAAATTGCCAGCCACGCAGGACGACCCCACATTGAACGCCTCGCCACAGGAGCAAAAGCCGTGTTGGTTCTCGAGCCACCGCACTTGAATGGAGATTTGAAAGTCGCCCGAAAAGGCGTAGGCGGCTACCGTGTGTTTATTCGCGGCAAAGCCGCGCACCAAGGCACAGAACCAGAAAATGGTCGCAATGCAATCGTCAGCACCGCGCATCTGATTGGGGAAGTGATTAAACTGCAAAACCTCGAGAAAGGCACAACTTTGGGACCCAACGTGATTAAAGGCGGCAGCGCCATGAACGTGGTTTGCGATGAGGTTTACCTCGAGATTGACATTCGCGTGTGGACAGAAGACGAAGCCGCACGGGTGGATAATGCAATTCGAGCCATCACGCCACTCGAGGGAACAACCTATGAAATTTTGGACGGCTTAAACCGCCCTGCAATGGAACCCTCCAAAGGCACATTTGCCCTACTCGAGAAAGCCCAAAAAATTGCCAATGCCCTAGGCTTTAACCCCGGCGCGGCTCGAGTTGGCGGTGGTTCAGATGGGAACTTCACAGCGAAACTCGCACCGACCATAGACGGCTTTGGAGCATTTGGCGCAAACGCACACCAGAAAGAACTCGAGTACATTGACATTCCAAGCCTAGCCCCACGCGCCGCGCTGATTGCTGGAATGTTACTTGAGGTTTGAAGAAATAGATTCCCAAACTTCTGCTTCGTCTTCTAAAAAAGCTAAAAAACTCTTGGCAACTTCGTTTGTCTCGCTTTCCTCATCCCAACTATCATGTGTCAGTGTGTACACAGGAGCATCTTCTTTGGTAATTAAATCAAGACGCAGATACAGCGGATCTCCACACATTCCATACGTTCCAATAACAACTATTGTTTCTGGGTGAGCAAAATTTGGCAGCCAAGACTTATTTTGTCGCAGCAATTCTTGAGCAGTAAAAAGTTGACTTGAAGCCAATTGGAGTGGGCGCATTGAAAACTTGACGAGAAATTCCAGATAAACCAATGGCAACTGAAAATGCTCATTGAGTTTAGCCATGACCCTCTCGTGAGAAACTTCAGAACTGGATTCCAAACTGTCATTCTCAGATATGTCTTTGGTAGCTTTATGAATACGAACAACGACCTTCTCGAGCTTTGAATCATTGGTCATTCGCGCATTTTACAGAAAAAAAGGCGAAACATCTCTGCTTCGCCTTTTTGCATTTTTATATACTACCTTGAAGCAACTACCCCGATGCTCGAGACAAGATTCGTCACTAAACTAGGCAGCACGCCAAGCAGCACCACGCCAATGGCGCAGAACAGCATCACCGCTCTTGAACTGCTGCTCGAGAGGTCAGGCAGCGCAAAGCCTTTGGGTTCAGCGAACCACATCAGGGCAACAGGGCGCAGGTAGTAATACAAGCTAATCGCACTGGTCAGGGCAGCCAGAATCACCAAGCCGTAAAAACCAGATTGGGCAGCGCCAGCAAAAATCAGGTACTTGCCCATGAAGCCAGCCAGCGGCGGAATGCCAGCCAAAGCAATCAAGAACAAGGCAAGCATACTGGCTAAGAACGGGTTTCTCGAGCCTAGACCAGCAAGGCTGTCCACTTTGACACCATCATCGGATGGGGAGATGCTGTTCAGCACCGCAAATGCACCAGCGTTCATCAGGGCATACGCCGCCAAGTAAAAAAGCGCCGCAGGGTAGGCTTGGGCGGGACTCGAGAGAACCGTCAAACCAATGTAACCCGCATGGGCAATGCTCGAGTACGCCAGCATTCTCTTAAAGTTGTCTTGGCGCAGTGCAGCGAGGTTGCCAATCATCAGGGTCAGGGCGATCAGGAACTGAGCTGGCGTTGTCCAACCAGCCACGCTTGGCAGTGCCTCAGAAAAGATTTTCAGCATACCCGCGAAAGCGGCGGCTTTGACACCAACGCTCATGTACTGGGTGACAGCAATTGGCGCTCCAGAGTAAACATCAGGAGTCCATTGGTGAAATGGTGCAAAACCAACTTTGAAACCAAAGCCAATCAGGATAAACAGCGCTCCAACCGCCACAATTGGGGTGTTGGTCGGATTGCCCGTCATGGCGGCTTTGATACCCTCGAGAGCAAAAGTGCCAGTGCCACCAAACACCAAGGCAATGCCAAAAATCAGCACAGCACTAGCGAACGAGCCGAGTAAGAAATACTTCAAGCCAGCTTCTTCGGATTGGTCGCGCTCTTGGAAGCTGGATAAGATGTAAACACCGAGGCTCATGACTTCAAAGCCAATCAGCATCACAATCAAATCCCTCGAGTGAACCAGCAGCATCGTGCCGCAAATTGCGTAGAGCATCACGGCGTAAAACTCGGAGGGCATAGAGCCACCACGCACAATACCATCGGCGCTTGAGGCAATCGCAGCGATACCCGCCAGAATCAGAATGACACTGAAACCAAGCGCGAAATTATCCGCCACAAACGAACCATTAAAACTCGAGAGGTTCTGATTCCACAAAGCAACCGTCCAACCAAGTGCCACCACCAAACCCATGGCTGAAAGACCAGCAATGCCACGACGGGTCGTGTAAAACGGCAGCACCGTTGCAAAAACAGCCGTGAACAAAACTGCCAACACAGGCATCAAGGACAAAACATTGACATCAGGTGGGGTCATACGCACACCTCCGTCACAACCAACACCAATCCAACCGTAGGGGCGGACTCCCATGTCCGCCCTGCAAACCGCATCGGCAATTCTGCACCAGCCTTTGGCGAGTCAGGACAGACACAGGGGTCTGTCCCTACAGGCATCAATTCAAAAACAGGGGTCATTTGTTTGCCTCCAATGCAATTCCGTACAGTTGCGCCACGACGGGTTTGACCAACTCGAGGGCAGGGGCGCTGTACACACCGAACAGGACAACCAACGCAACGATTGGCACGAGTACCGTCCATTCTTGTTTTGAAAGGTCAGCCACGCTATGGCTGGCTTCCTCGTACCAAGTTTTTTGATACGCGGTGAGTGCAAAGGCAGCACTGGCAATCACGGTTGTGACGGCTATCGCGGCAATCCACGGGTAGGATTGGTACGCCCCAAGCAAGATACTGTACTCACCAATAAAACCAGCCAAGCCCGGAACACCAATGCTGGCAAACCAGAGCAGCAACGCCACACCTGCAAAGGCAGGAGCGCTCGCGGCGAGACCACGAATTCTGCCAATCTCGAGGGCGCGGTCAAGGGCTTTTTCTTTGGTTTCATCGTTACCCTCGAGGGCAATAAAGCGCCGCTCAAGCATTCCAACCACCAAGAACAAGGCGCTCGAGTAAATCCCTTGGAAAGCAAGCAGCAGCATTGCGCCGCTTGCACCAGCAGGGTGAAGACTGAACACACCAAGTGCCACCAAGCCCATGTGGGAGATACCCGCATACGCCAGTAAGCGCTTAAAATCAGTTTGGGCAAAGGCAATCCAAGCCCCGTAAATCGCGGTGAAGGCTGCGAGGAACATCAACCACGGCTGAGCA
>JAAFJQ010000077.1:8595-16365 GCA_013298185.1 Deinococcales bacterium | reverse complement strand
TTTAGCTGTCCAAGCAATGGTGCGAATCCAGTTTGTTCCAACCAGCAGGGCAAGGGCTTGAGCATCAAATCCACTCGCCAGAACATTGTGTTGTGGCACTTGTAAGAAGAAAGTGCTGAACCAAATTATGCCAATCAAAGCTGCATTCACCCAAGCCACCCAAGTTGGAACACTGTCAAACCTCACCCCAAGCAGCACCAAACCAAGCCCCAACTCGAGCAGCATTGGCACAAGCACCACACTCGAGATTCGTAAGCTGTGTTCGGCTTCAAATGCCACAAATTGATTGCGGTCAGCATACGCAAAAAGTGGATAATGCACCATCTGAATTGTCCAAATTAAACCAGTCAAATAAGCACTGACCAGCAAATGACCAAGTAACATCAATTTGTCCATACGCGAAGATACGTTGCTTTGAACTTGTGGCACAAGTCTTCGGCTTGCAATCGTAAGTTGATGTGCTAACCTATTTTATGGCAACCTTCAAGAAAAACACGGTTTTGTTGGTTTTTTTCCTTACGTTGATGGTCTGTGTTTTTGGGTATTCAGGAGTTGCACAAACCAACGCCACAGATGCAAAAGTGGTGATGCACGCCAAAGGTATCTTTAGGGACAGAGGCAACAAACAATGGCAAGAATCTGGTGTGAGTGGCAAAAATGTTTTTAACTTTGTCGAAACCAGCCGTAACGCAAGTGCAGTGTTTTTGCTTGACTCAAGCCGCAACGTCAGAATCGAACTGAATGTGACCGAACAAATGATTTACTACTCGGACTCGAAAACCACCCGAGCCGCTTTGTATCCGATTGTGAATTACCTGACCGTCAACACAGGCAATCTGTACCGCATCAGGATTGAAGGAAAGTGCTTACAGGCGGTTGAGCTTGAAGGGGGTGTATTCAGTCCAGAACTGATGAGTTGTACGCTGTCAACCTCACAACAATGGAATATCCTCGAGCGCAATTTTAATGGTGTGACCTCGTATCGTCTGCGAAGTGTTTTGACACAAATCAGAAGACCAGAATTGTGTTTAACGGGTAAGAATGTCAATCAGACTGTCACTTTGAACCGTTGTGATACATCTGATGCTCAGCGTTGGGTCAATTTAAGACTTAATACTTCAACAACGTTCACCGATGTTCGCACCCTCGCCGTGAGCAATAACATATGTCTGGGTACACGGTATTCAACCCAAGGTGCGCCACGTTTCCGTTTGGATGAAGATGGAAATGTTACCCAAGATGTTGAATTCACAACCTTGTTTATGCCGTATTGTGAAGAACGCCCCACATCTGGCACCAACAATGCCCGTTGGGGAATACAACTGTTATAGTATCAAACTCAAGGGTTGAGTACCTGACACACTCAAGGGTTAAGTACCTGACACACTTAAGTGTTGAGTTCGTAGACTTCTGGCTTAAACTCGAGTTGCTGAATGTATTGGGTGTATTCCTCAGGCTCGAGTGGGCGATTTTTGCCGCTTAGTGCCACAAAAAAGGCTTCCATGACATTGTTGCCAAAGTTGCGGTTGTTGAGTTTTGGGGTCGTGGCTATTAACCGCTTTAGTCCAGATGCCTTAAAGGCAGCCACATCTTTTTCGGTGATGGTTTGGGTTAGCACAGTCTTGCCAGTCAATTTCTCTGGCGCGTAACGCTTGACATAATGGGTATCGCCAGCAATCACTTCTGCCCAGTCATAATACTTGGTGCGCCAATCACGCACGGCACTTTCTTGCTTTGCACCTGTGGGGTAAAACCACTCAAACGGCAAATTGGTGACGATTGGTAAAACAATACTGGCGGTACGCTCGAGGGCGCTTTCAGATTTGATTGGAATATCCACGCCAATCCCGTAAATAATATCGCCATACACCATGTCCGCACCTGCTCGAGCTAGGGCTTGTGCCATGCCAAAGCGATCTACGGCACTGACCATCAGGGTTTTGCGCCCAGACCAACCAACCACAGGCTCGAGTTGCTGCACTGCCATGCGTTCTAAGGTGTGCTTTAAGCCGCCACCATCCACAATCGGGGTGATTTTGGCATTGCTGGCGATTTTCATAATGTCCTTAAAGCTGTATTTTCGATTTCCTGCGACAATATGTAAATCTGTTCCTCCCAAGCCAAAAGCTGCCACTTTTCCGTCCAAGTCACGGAGCATCTGTGCGGCTTTTTCCATGCTGCCATCCGTGCCAATGCGCTCGAGAATAAACTGCTGTCCAAGAACTTCGAGTTCAGCTTTGGAATCGCGGCTGCTCGAGCCTAGAGAAACACTCACAACACGTTTTGGGGTGGTCATGGGCAGATTCTAACACAGGCTACAAACTCGAGACTGATTGTGATGCACACAGTCTTTTATCCGTGTGACGCTGATGTGATGCTGATGTGATGCGGCATCTATAAACTGTAAGGCAGTACGAAATTGGAGGTTTTGGATGAAAACACGTTTGATTTTTGGTTTGGGTATCTTGGCTTCGTTCGGCACAGCCGCATATTTGGGATTGGCACAAGGACAAAGCTCGAGTCGCATGGTGCTTGGGCAAGGACAAGTGGTGTACGGCGGGTACTTGCGGGCTTGGGCAACGGTTGAGAATAACAAGGTCAGCAAAGTTGGTCTAACGATTCCGATGGCAACCATTCGCAACTCGCCGGACACTGTGCCGAACATGGGCGCGGCTGGTCAAGACATGGGTCCAGCTACTGCCATGAAGCCCAAAGCAGTTCTCGAGTTTCCTCAGATTGTCAAAGACCAAACTTTTTTTAATCATGTGGATTTTTGGTGGGAAGCAATGGGGCATCCGCCAACCTACTTGGTTGGGCATTACGATTTGCACTTTTTTGGTTTGGATTCAAAAACAGCTGAAGGCATTGATTGTAAAAACCCCAAACAAGCCGAATTTGGGCAGTATGCCAAAGGTTATATTCCACCTGTTCCACCCAACGAAGACCCAAAGAATTTTTGTGTCCCACTGATGGGTTATCACTCAATTGATCCAGCCGACCTTCAACTTGCCCAAGGGATGTTTGAGAAAACCATGGTTCACTCGTTTTACAATGGGCAATTGAACGCCATTGAACCAATGATTACCAAAAAGACTTTTATGAAACAAGCTCCCTTTGCGCTGCCTGTCGGACAATTTAACTCCGTTGGGCGCAAAACCATGTTCCCCACCAAATTTATGGCAGTATACGATGGGGCGAAACAAGAGTACCGTCTCGAGTTTAGTGGTTTTGAAATGCGCGAATAATTCCTTTGAGGGGCAGATGTTGTTCTGTCTGCCCCATCTTTTCCCCAACAAAAAGCCAAAAGCGGGGATGAAGCGACCCAAGCCCGTCAGGTGCTGTTGTAAGGGTCAAGAAGCGCTTTTAGCAAAAAGGAGGGGCGTTTTTATGCAGCTCGAGCAGGGCGCAAGGCAGACAAAAAACTCGGGCGCGATTTGGGCTGAACTGGTGTTGTGACAACGTTTGGAGCTTGTATGACTCGAGCGCCGATGGGGGTTAGACCTTGGGCTTTTAAGTACTCGAGGGCTGCGCTGGCAAATTTGGAATGCTCGAGGCGAATGTGCAAGGTGGCATCGCCGATGCGGGCATCTGACCAAACATCTGTTTCTTTGGCATGTGGGATGTTGAGTGGGCTGGTTGGTGTTCCGATAATTTCGAGAATCAGGTCGTTGGGTTGTAAAGTCATGACGATTCACCTCACTTGGATTTGGAAAGTATTCTTTTGGATGCACGTCTTGCATCTCGAGCATGAGTGTAGCGCGGGTCAGCAGAATCAACAAACGAGTCTCTGCACATAAAGTAAAAGATGTATGCAAAACTTCGATGGATGATTTGTAAAAAGTGTATACATTGAAACTATGGAGTTTTTGAACCAAAAATCTCGAGTCACCCTCACCCAACTTCGGGCGTTGGATGCGGTCGCTAAGCACGGTAGTTACAGTGAAGCTGCACTGGAAACCATGCAGTCACAAAGTACGCTCAGTCATGCAATTGGCGAACTCGAGAAGGGTTTGGATGCTAAGATTTTTGAACGCGGTCGGCAAGGCGCTACCCTGACCAAACTCGGTGAGCGTTTACTTGAACATGCTCGCAATGCGCTCGACAGCGTCAAAGCCTTTGAGCAAGAAGTGCGTTTAGATAAAGAAACCCTGTCTGGGACAATTAAACTGATGTCCATTCGCAGTGCTGCAACTTTTATTTTGCCGCCGATTATCTCGGATTTTATGCAGCGTTACCCCAAAGTCCAATTTGAATTTTTGGAAGAAGGCGATGACGACAACATGATCGAAGATGCGCTACGCGCTGGCAGGGCTGACCTTGGTATTCTCGAGTCACCGTTTCTTGGCGATGGACTGGTTGAATTTGAAATTGCTCGAGATGAATACTTGCTGCTCGAACCACAAAAACAACGCGCTGTTCGCAGTTGGCAGGAAATTCGTAAAAAACCTTTTATCATGTGCGTTGGTGGTTGCACACGGCATCTGCGTGAACACTGGGAAAACCTTGGCATTCCACTCGAGCCAGCCTTTCGGGTGCGCGAGGACAGTGTGATTCTGGGCATGGTGGCGCAAGGCTTGGGTTTTAGCATCATGCCGCGCTTAGCGGTTGAACCACTGCCGCCAGAAGTGCGAGCCTCGAGTTTGCCAACACCGCTTTGGCGTAAAATCTGTTTAGCCGCGACAAGGCGCAAACTACGCCTGCCAGCGGTGCGCGAATTTGTGCAAGCCATTAAAGAAGCAGTAGCTTAGTACAGTGTTAACTAAGTATCTACCGCTTTTATTTTAGAATTTTCAAAAAGCGGCAATTCTGCCATTACAGCGGTAGATACGCTGTCCTTACTCCCGTTGGTCGGAAATGTTTTAGCAAAAAACGCTAAAACATTTCAGGGAGGTACTTAAATGCTTCGACTATTTTCCACTTCGCTTCTTGACCCTTACAGCAGCACCTGACGGGCTTGGGTCGCTCCAAAGAGTCTCCGCACTCATCAACACTGTACTTTGGTTATACTCGCATAGCTCGCCAAAAATCTACGATTTTTGTTTACAGTGTGCTTAGGTTTATTGCCAAACCCGTAATGCCTTGAGGCTTGTGCCGTCCGCTTCGGCAATCGCAATCAGTTGTTGCTCAAAGGTCACGGTCACACGTCCTCGTGCTTGGGAGGCGATTCGTTTACCGTCTTTGAGGTCACGGGCTTCTTTGGCATTTAGTTCGATGACTTCGTATTCGAGGGCGCTTAAATCTGGTTGCCCAAGGCTGGGTTCTAATTGCTCGAGGGGAATGGCTTGGGGTAAGTGAAACTTGCCAACCCGAGTTCGCACCAAGCCTCCCAAGTGAGCCACTGTTCCAAGAGCTGTGCCTATATCCCTTGCCAGACTGCGAATATACGTACCACTCGAGACGCTTACCTCGAGTTTTAAGGTCGTAAAACGCCCAAGTGCCTTGGGGTAATTGCCTTCTGGCATCTGTGCCAGTGTCTCGAGGTGTTTTAAGACGAGGATGTTCACGCTTCTAAGCTCGAGTTTGACTTCTTTGCCAGCCCTTGCCAAGTCATAAGCCCGTTGCCCGCCTATGTGAATCGCGCTGTAACTCGGCGGGAGCTGCATTTGTGAGCCGCGAAACTGCTCGAGAACCGCTTCGATTTGAGCAGGTGAGATATTTTCTGCTGGTATTGTCTCGAGGATTGGTCCTTCGGCATCCAAAGTTGGTGTGCTTGCACCAAGGCTGATATAAGCAAGATAGTCCTTATCGGCAATCTCGAGGTACGGCACAAGTTTGGTGCTTTCATTGGTCAGCAGCACCAATACACCAGTGGCAAGTGGGTCGAGTGTGCCTGTATGCCCAATGCGTTTTGTGCCAAGTAATTTTCTGGCTTTTGCCACCACATCAAATGAAGTCCAGCCCAAGGGTTTATCTACAATAAAAACAGCCACGGTTGCATTCTATAGATTTAGCACTTTGAAAAGCTCGAGTCAGGCTATACTGGAAACATGAAATGGTTTTTGACTGGCGCGGCACTCAGTTTAGGGGCATTGGCACTGGGGCAATCTGCGCCTGTGGTGCGCTTGGCTGTGGCAGCTCCGCTTTCGGGTTCGCGGGCAGGAACGGGTATCACCATCCGCGATGGCGCGGCTTTAGCGGTGCGTGAAGCCAAAGCCAAGTTTGCACAGCAAGGCATCAAGCTCGAGGTGGTTGATTTTGATGACCAAGCCACACCAGCGGTTGGTGCGAGTGTCGCGCGAAAATTGGTGGCTGACCCAAGTGTGCTTGGAGTGGTTGGGCATATGAACAGTGGTGTGACCCTCGAGGCGCTGCCTGTCTATGTGCCGGCTGGTCTGACTTTAATTTCTCCGTCGAATACCAATCCAAGAATTACTTCGCAAGGTTTTGCCAATATGAATCGGGTTTGTGGGCGCGATGATGTGCAAGGACCTGTGGCGGCTGAATTTATTCGCAATAACCTCAAAGCACGGCGGGTACTGGTGGTCAACGACGGTGATGCGTATGGGGTTGGAATCACTCAGGCTTTTTCGGCTCGAGCCAAAGCCCTTGGGCTGGCGGTGGTTGGATTTATCACCAATCCGACAGGTGACCTAAAACCCGTGAGCCTTGCGGCAATCACCCAACAAATGAAGCTGTATAACCCCGAGGTGGTGTATTACGGCGGCACGGAAACCCAAGGGGCGGTCTTGGTCAAAGCCTTACGAGACAACCAAGTCAAAGCCTTGTTTGTTGGACCTGACGGCTTGGACAACTCGAGTTTTGTCAGTGTGGCTGGCAGTGCCGCCACAGGCGTGTATTTTACTTCCACCGCCGGACCGCTTACACAACTCCGAGGGCGTGATGTCAGTGGCTTTACCAGCCGCTACTTGGCTGCTTTTAAGCGCAACCCAGAAACCTATTCGCCATATGCGTATGACGCCGCCAACATGTTTTTAAGTAGCATCCTCGAGTTCTACAAGCAAAATAAAAAACTCCCCAACCGCCAAGAAGTCGGCTTAGCCGTGCGTAACCTCGAGTGGGACGGTGTAACAGGACGAATCCGGCTTAATGCCAATGGAGACAGGCAAAACGCCGATTACTTTGTCTTGCAGTACAAAACCAGCCGCTACCCTGGCGAAATCATCAAAGCCATTCAAAGCACCCCACCCAGCAAGTAAGCCCTTAAACACCTCGAAAGACAAAAGAAAACTATTTGGCACAACTTTCCTCTTTTCTCTTTTCTCTACAGCAATTCACTCATCAGTCAATTTGCCCCAGCAAGTTTCTTGTTAGAATACATCACGGAGATGATAACAGATGCAAATTCTTGAAGCGGGTTCGGTAGCCCCACAATTTAGCTGCACCGATTTGAACGGCTCGAGCCTTGATTTGGCGGCTGCACTGCAAAAAGCCCCTGTCTTGGTGGTCTTTGCCCACCCTGCAATTCATGCCAGTCGTTTGGTGGTTGGTTACTTGCGGCGTTGGGCAGAAATTGCCCCAAGTGTGCCAGTCTGGGTTTTATCCGAGGGGCGACTCGAGGAAACGAAAACCTACGTTGGCGAAGGCGAAGGGTTGTACCTAAAAATGCCTGTGGTGCATGATAACTGCGCCGTGGCTTCTTTGTATGGCGCAAAATTCTTGCCAACCATGTACTTGATTGCCCAAGATGGCACGGTTATTCGTGGTTACTCTGGTTTTAACCGCGACTACTTAAACTGGGCTGCCAATGAAGCAGCGCGTTTGACAGGCGGCAAAGCCAAAGAGTTAATTGCTGACGGCGACAACAAAGGC
>JAAFJQ010000077.1:0-8537 GCA_013298185.1 Deinococcales bacterium | reverse complement strand
AAAATTATTTTATGAACTTGCCTAAAGTCCCAGCACACCAAAAAACCCTGATGACCATTCTTGCTGCGGTCAACACGATTGGCGGCGTTGGTGTGCTGACCCTGATTTTGCTTGGCATCATGAAATGATACGAATGCAGTTCTGGTAACAGTGTGGATTTGGGAAAATTGAGCAGCGTTTATCAACCAATTGACAAGTCTCCTTGGTCTGGCAACCAAAGGGACTTAACATTTGTAGAGATGACTGCGCCAAACAACTATACATTGCAATTATTTTTCTTTAAGCCTGTGCCTTTTTTGACAATTTCAGCATCGCGTGGCAATTTGCACAGGTCAGTGATTTTCAGGCTTTGATTGGTTTTCCATTCGGGAATCTGAATGTCAAACTGCATGGTGTTCTTCTCGTCAAAGCTCTGGAATCGGTAAACTCGAGCGGGGTTGTCCAGCACCCAGACTTTGATTCTCGAGTATTCAAAGTCACCTTTTTTCTTGGGGGTGGCTTCGACCATCCATGCTTTACCGGCTGGTGTGGTGTCGGCTTTGACGGCTTCAAAGTTCAGATCGCTTCGAGGGAAGGTTGCGTCGAAGTCGTTGAGTTGGCTTGGGTTGAAGTTAAATCCGCCGACATCTGTGCCACTCGAGGATTTTGAAATGGTGACTTGGTTGGTTAAGAATAAGTAGTTATAAACATTTTGGTTGTCCACAATCAAAATGTTATCTGCCAGTGTGTCCGGCGCAGCAAATTCAATGCGGGTTAGTTTTTTATCTAGGATGCTGCTGATGTTGGCTTCGATTTTGATTTTGGTTTTGTCCTGCTCGACATTGCCAACAATTTTAGCGCGGAAGTCCTTGGTGGTTTTTTGCGCTGCGTCTAAGCGCTTAATCAGGTCGTCTATGCTCGGCGCAGTTTGGGCAAAGGCGGTGACTGCAACCGCAGCCAGTCCAGTCAAAAAAGCAATTCGTTTCACGCCCTACAGGATACGTTCTTTGTATGTGAGTGGCGATGAGCAACGTCCCAAGAAACCTTGAGCGTTTTGCATGAGCGCCATGAGCGTTTGTCGCAGTGCGCTTGAGCGAATTTGTGCAGTGCATTGCGATTGAATTGTGATTGTTTTCAAAGGGGCTTTGCAACCACCAAATCACAAGGTATGCTCAGAACTGACTTCAAAATTGGAGGAGGTCTAGTATGCAAAAACACTTGTCAAAATTGGCATTGGCTTTTGGTGTTCTTGGCGTTACCGCAGCAATGATTGCTGTGGCTGCCCCACCACCGAGCGCTAAAAAACAACCTTCGTTCAGCAACATTGGTCTGACCACAGGTAAACCCGGTGGCACACTCACCTTGGCAATTGGTAGCGCCCCAACCACCTTTATGTATTATGGTGCAATTGATGGTGCAGCACAGCGCGTGGCGCAACACATGTTCAATGGTTTAATTGAATCGAACCTCGCCACAGGTAAAATCGAACCAGCCTTGGCAGAATCTTGGAATGTTTCAAGCGATGGTCGGGTCTATACCTTTAAGCTGCGCCAAGGCGTGAAGTGGCACGATGGTGTGGAATTTACTGCCGATGACGTGGTCTTTACTTTTGACCAAATCATTGCCAATCCAGAAGCTCGAGGTGGCGATTTTGCCAATTTCTCGAGCGGCGGTGTCAAATACAAGTTCGAGAAACTTGGTAAGTACGAAGTGCGTATTACCTTGCCTTTCTCGAGCGGTGCGTTCCTTGTGCAAATGCGTACTTTTATTTTGCCTAAGCATAAGTTGCTCAAATTCACCGTCGAAGGCGGCGGCAAAGCGGCTGACATCAACAGCGCTTGGGGTACAAACTCCGACTTGAAGGACATTGTTGGTACAGGTGCATATGAGCTTCAGAGCTACACGCCAAACCAAAAAGTGGTCTTGACCAAGAACCCAGACTTCTGGGCAGTTGACTCGAAAAACAACCCACTGCCGTACATTGATAAGCTCGAGTATTTGGTCTTGGTTGGTCCTGCGGCTCAAGAAGCTGCCTTTAAGAACGGCACGTTGGATGCACTTGATATTAGCGGCGCTCAATTCCCAGATTACAAAGCCCAAGAACGGGCTGGCGCTAAGTGGAAAGTCATTTCACAACTCAAAGACGCGATCTACGGAAGCCCACCGCACCTTGCCTTTAACTTTGTGGCTAAAGATGCCGAGCTTGCCAAGGTTTTTTCTGACTTGCGTTTCCGCAAAGCGATTAACTCAGCTGTCAACCGTAAACGCATCATTGATGATGTCTACAACGGACAAGCTCAATTGCCCGGTCACATGGGTGTGCCACCAGCAGGGCGTTTTTATGCAGACACCACCCGTTACTTCGGTGACTTTGACCTCAAAGCCGCTGGCGCTGCGCTCGATGCGATGGGCTTGCGCGACACCGACGGCGATGGTGTGCGTAACATTCGCGCTGGTAAGCAACTCGAGTTCAGCTTGACGTATGGCACAGACAGCACCATTTGGGTGCCACTGGCAAACATCTTCCAAGCTGATTTCAAAGCGATTGGTGTGAAGGTCAACCTCAAAGGCGTTCTCTCGAGTACGCTCTTAGGTACGGGCTTAGGCTCGGATTGGGAAGCGATCATGGTTGCATTGGGCGACCAACCAGACCCAGAACTGCGTAAACCCATCTGGCAACCTGGTGGCAGCTTGTACTACTGGAATCAAGCCACCAAGCCATTGGCGGCTGGCGGACCTGCGAACTTTGCTAAGATGACCAACTGGGAAAAGCGTCTTTGGGAAATCTTTGACAAAGGCACAAAGTCCAGCAATCAAAACGAGCGCTTGGCACTCTACCAAGAAGGTCAGAACATCTTGGCGCAGTACATGCCTGTGATCATGATCGCTAAACCAGCCAACATTACGGTGGTACGCGATACGCTTTCTAACTTTGTGTACAGCCTTGGTGTGATTCCGGGTTACAACCCAGTACCATTCTTCTACTTTAAGTAAGTTGTCTCGAGCCTCCCAGTTTTTTTGGGAGGCTTTTTTATTTTTGGCGTTTGACTTAAATTTGACACAGTTATTGGTCAAAATAACAGACACAACAAAAGCAATCAGCCCTAAAAAAAATTTAGGTGCTTACCTTTTGTAGAGCATCTCTTGGAGGAGATATGAACAAAAAGATATTGGCAGCATTTGGAGTCCTCGCCCTGTCCGGCGCAGCTTTGGCAGGTTCAACCGACAACAGCTTGGTACTCGGTACTGGTCAACAACCAACCGCGCTTGACCCATTTGTCAACAACCAAGCCATCAGTGCCGAAGTCAATAGCTGGATGCACGCCAGCTTGGCGTACTTTGGCTTTGATGGTGAACTGAAAGCCGACTTGGCTGCTGAAATTCCAACCGAAGCCAATGGCGGCGTGAAACTGACCAAAAATGCTCAAGGCGATGTGACTGCCCAAACCATCCGTTGGAACTTGCGCCCCGGCATCAAGTGGTCAGACGGTCGTCCAATCACCACGGCTGACTTTAAGTTGGCATACGACATTTTCGGCGATGAGCGCTTACCAGTGTCAAGCCGCGACAACTACCCGAAAACCTTCAAAGTAATTGACGACAACAGCTTTGAACTGACCTACGACCCACCGTACTTGTTTGCCGTCGCTGCACCAAGTATGTTCTCCAACTACCTGCCACCAGCCCATATCATTCGCCCAATCTGGGAACGGGTTAAAGCAGCAGCGGCTGGTAAATCCAAAGAACAAGCCATCGAAATCATTCAAAAAGATTTCCTGGCGAATAAGTTCTTCACCGCCGCTGGCGGTCCAATCGTCACCAGTGGTCCATTTAAGTTCCAACGTTGGACACGCGACCAAAGCTGGACTTTGGTACGTAACCCAAATTACTGGCAAAACAACCCAACAGGTGTGGACAAAATCATCTACCGTTTCTTCAAGGACACCAACTCATTGCAAGTCAATGTCTTGGCAGGACAAGTGGATGCCACCTCGAGCGTCGGATTGGCAGCCAATGCCACCACGATCAAAACCCTGAAAGACGCAAGCAAGAATGTTTATGATGTTTTCACCCCCAAATCAGCCGTTTGGGAACACTGGGATGTCAACCAATTCGACGAAAGCGTACCAGAAGTCGCTGACCTGCAACTTCAAGATAAGCGCACCCGTCAGGCATTGATTTACGCGATTGACCGCGACACCGTGACCGAAGATTTGCGCGGCGGCACTGCCAAACCAACCAATAACTTCGTCAACAGCGTTGCCAGTGTCTACACCGACGTTGGACTGACCAAGTACAACTACAACCCAGAACGCAGCAAGCAACTCTTGGCTGCTTTGGGCTGGAAACCAGGCGCAGACGGCATTCTCGAGCGCAATGTCGGTGGACGCACCGTCAAGTTTGTTCTCGAGTACGTGACCACCGCAGGTAACGCCGTGCGTGAACGCGATCAGCAATTCTACAAAGAAAACTTCAAGAAAGTTGGCATTGATGTGCGTTTCAACAACGCCCCATCCAGTGTGGTCTTTGATGATGCTTTCATTGCCCAAGCCAGCACTGGCAAGTGGAAAGGTATTTTCCAGTTTGCGTATGTGCAACAACCACTGACCGAAGACCTCGGCACATACTACTGCGAAGACCCAGCCAGCAAAACCGTCAAAGACAACGTCCCAACGGCTGCCAATGGCTTTGCGGGTCAAAACATTGGTGGTTGGTGCAACGCTGCTTACGATAAGCTCTGGGATCAAGCTCGCCGCGAATTCAACCCAGTTGAACGCAAAAAGCTCTTAGCCGAAGCTCAAAAGATCTGGAATGAAGAACTCCCAGCCATTCCATTGTACGAACGCTCCGACCTCTACACCGCCCGTAAAGGCTTGCGGAACTACACCTGGAACGCCGCAACCCGCTACCCAAGCGCCTTGGGTTGGCAAATTGGTTGGGCGCAACGCGGTCAAAAAGAAATCGTCCCAATGAAGTAATCAGCCAGTAAAAGAAGGAAGCCGTTTGGCTTCCTTCTCTTTTATTTGGACTTTCAAAAAGCAAATACTCGAGCAGCTCTTATGGTTTTGGCTTAAACGCATCCACCCCACCCAAGGCTTTTAACTCCGCCTCGAGAACCGCCACGGTCTTGGTTGGTTTGCTGGTTGCGTCACCGGGCAAGGTCTTTGCTACCACCTCGAGAACATCAGGGTATTTATCGCCGTCAGCATCTTTATCGGCTTTTAAGGTCAGGTACAAAGCGTCGCCGATGTTGCGTTTGGCATCCCCAAAATAAAAGCCACTCAATTCTTGTCCAAATTTATTCCAACCACGACCACCCGTTGGGCTGGCATGGCAGTAAATACAACCAATTTCGCCTTTACCATCAGCAGAAATCAGCTTAAACTGGGCTTGTGCCGCAATACGATAACTGTTCTTGGCGCTGGCATAAGGAGCTAACAACAAGGCAGCCACAGCCAGAGAACCAAGTCCGAGCAGATGAGCGGGTTTAAATTTCATAGATTGAACCTCCAAGAAAAGTCTAGCAGGATAGCTGGATGTTTACGTGAATGCTAAAGAAAGGTTAAAGGAATAAATTGTCATGCACAACAAAACCAGTAAACATTGACTATGGTTTTGGCTTAAACGCATCCACGCCACCCATGGCTTTTAATTCAGCCGTCAGGGCCGCCACAGTCTTGGTTGGTTTGCTGCTTGCATCGCCCGGCAGGGTTTTTGCCACGACCTCGAGAACATCTGAGTATTTATCACCATCGGAGTCTTTGCCTGCTTTCAAGGACTGGTACAAAGCTGTTCCAATGTTTCGTTTGGCAGCGCCAAAGTAAAGATCCCGAAGGGCTGAACCAAATTTATTCCAACTGCCACCGCCGCTTGGGCTGGCATGGCAGTAAATACAGCCAATTTCGCCTTTACCATCGGCAGAAAGCAACTTAAACTGGGCTTGAGCCGCGATACGGTAGCTATTTTTTGCGTTGGCATAAGGAGCTAAGAGCAATGCAGCCACAGCCAGAGAACCAAGTCCGAGCAGATGAGCAGGTTTGAATTTCATTGGAAGAACCTCCAAGAAAAAGTCTAGCAGGACAAATGTATGTTTGCATGAAAGCCATAGCCCATAGCTCAAAGCCCGCCGCGCCTGCTACAATCCTTTCATGTTTACATTGTCTGACCTCGAGCGGGTTGTTTTTATTTTCATGGCTGGTTTCTTTGGGGCTTGGGGTGGGTTTTACTTTTACCGAATTTACTTAGCCATTGCTCGAGGAGCGCCAGATTCTGAAAATCGTTTCGACAACCTGCCCAGCCGCATTGGTGCTGCACTTTGGACGACCATCACCATGTCTCGAGTCTTCCGAGATCGGTTTTGGGTGAGTTTGTTGCACAGTGGCATTTTCTTGGGGTTTACGTATTATTTGCTGGTCAATGTGGTGGATGGGCTTGAAGGTTTCTTTGGTTTTCATGTGAAAAGCAATACGTGGTACACAGCTATGTATTTGCTTGGAGCGGATTTATTGACTGGCGCGATTTTGCTTGGTGTAATTGGGCTTTGGATTCGACGTTTTTTTACCAAAGAAGGTTCAAAGGCATTCTCGTTCAATCCGCGCACTCTTCTGCACGAAGCAATTCAAAACGGCAGAATCCCTCGAGACAGTGGGATTGTCAGTGCCTTTATTACTTTTCATGTTGGAATGCGTTTTGTAGGACAAGGCTTTAAGCTGCTCGAGACTGGTTCACCCCAAGATTTATTCCAGCCTTTTGCGACGCTGATGGCAAGTGCAATAGCAACCCTTGCACCAACCGAAGCCAACATTGTGGCGGGGCTGCATGTCACGTACTGGGGCGCTTTGGGTAGCATCCTGATGTTCCTGCCTTATTTTGCTCGCAGCAAACACATTCACATTGCCACCAGCGCAATCAATTACGCACTCGAGCGGCGGCGCGATGGGCAACCCCTTAGCACTGGTGTGATTCCGATGATGGATTTAAGCAGCTTAGAGTCTGAAGAACCCAAAGTTGGGGCGCTGAGGCTCGAGGATTTGAGTTTCCCGCGTTTGCTCGATGCCTATGCCTGTATTCAATGCAACCGTTGCCAAGATGTTTGCCCTGCCAATGCCACGGGCAAGGCGCTCAGTCCTGCTGCCCTCGAGATCAATAAGCGCATGGAATTAAACACCCTGATTGGCAGCCCATTTGAACTTCGCCCTGCTTTCTTAGCTGGTCAGGCATCCCCAAGACCCTTGCTCGAGTTTGCAATCAACGAAGAATCAGTTTGGGGTTGCACCACCTGCGGCGCTTGTATGCAAGTCTGCCCTGTGCAAGACGAACAGATGCTTGACATCATTGACATTCGCCGTGAACGGGTGATGATGGCTGGTGAATTCCCTAAGCAACTGCAAACTGCTTTTAATGGCATGGAACGCCAAGGCAACCCTTGGGGCATCAGTGCCGATAAACGCATGGAATGGGCGGATGGTCTGAATGTGCCAACCATTGACCAAAACCCCAATCCCGATGTGCTGTACTGGGTTGGTTGCGCTGCCACCTACGACCCAAGCGCTCAGAAGGTCTCGAGGAGCTTTGTGCAACTGCTGCAAGCCGCCAAGGTCAACTTTGCGGTACTCGGCAAAAAAGAAAGCTGTACGGGTGACACCGCACGGCGCTCGGGCAACGAATACCTGTACCAAGAACTCGCCAGCAAAAACGTGGCAACCCTGAATGCCGTGCAACCCAAACTGATTGTGGCTACCTGCCCGCACTGCATGAACATGATCGGCAATGAGTACCCACAACTAGGTGGCAATTACACCGTCATGCACCACACCACCTACCTCGAGCAACTGGTTTCCGACAAACTGCTCGAGATGGCGGATTTTTCACACGGCAGCATCACCTATCACGATCCCTGTTACTTAGGACGGCACAACGGGGTGTACGACGCACCTCGAGCCAACTTAAAAACCATGGGCTTTGAAATCCTTGAACTCGAGCGCAACCGCGAAAAGAGTTTTTGCTGCGGCGCGGGCGGAGCGCAATTCTGGAAAGAAGAAGAACACGGCACAGAGCGCATCTCGGACAACCGAATGCGCGAGATCAAACACACTGTGCAAAGCCAAGCTGAGAAAACCGTGGCAGTCGGTTGCCCATTCTGTAAATCCATGCTGCAAAGCACCCCCGAAGCCCAAGACAGTGGTGTGGCAATCAAAGACGTAGCCGAACTGATGCTCGAGAACTTAAATGCTGGGCGCAGCAAAGGGCTTTCAGGAATTGCTGATCGGTGATACCAACGCTCGAGGAACAGCTAAATTGCCATAACCACAAAGCCCAAGGGCGTTATCTATTTCAACCCGCAGTAACTCGAGGGTCTGACTGACTGCGGTTTCGCCACCAATCGCAAGCGACCACAACACAGGTCTGCCAAGCGCCACGGCATTTGCGCCGAGCGCTAGGGCTTTGACCACATCTGTACCGCGCCGCACACCGCCATCCACAATGATTGGCGCTTGTCCAGCCACCACATCCGCCACTCGAGGCAGGACGTGAATTGTGGCAGGAGCAGTATCGAG
>JAAFJQ010000076.1 GCA_013298185.1 Deinococcales bacterium | reverse complement strand
GACCACGGTGCATTTGATGCGGCAGCCGACCCGAGCAAATATCCTGCGGGGATGTTTGGGATTGTCACGGGAAGCTACGATTTCCCCAATGCCTACGCCAATTTGGATGCGTACTTCACCAATAAAATGCCTGGTGGGGTGGCGTACCGTTGCAGTTTCCGCGTCACCGAAGCGAGTTACGCCATCGAACGCGCTATGGATATTCTAGCCGATGAATTGAACATTGATGCTGCCGAGTTGCGCCGCAAGAACTTTGTGCAGAAAGACCAATTCCCGTATCAATCGCCACTGAATTTTATTTATGACTCTGGCGATTATGAACACACGATGGACGTTGCCCTCGAGAAAATCGGGTATAAGGAACTCCTTGCCGAGCAAGCCGAAAAACGCGCTCGAGGCGAATTGATGGGCATAGGACTCTCGACCTTCACCGAAGTTACTGGGGCTGGTCCAAGCAAGCACTTTGACATTCTTGGCATTAAAATGTTCGATGGCGCTGAAATCCGCATTCACCCAAGTGGCTCGGGGATTATTCGCACAGGCACAAAATCCCAAGGGCAAGGACACGAAACAACTTGGGCGCAGATTGTGGCAGAAGAACTCGGACTCGACCCGCAGAACTTCTTGGTTGAAGAAGGCGACACCGACACCGCACCATACGGACTTGGTACATACGCCAGCCGCTCAACACCCGTGGCAGGTGGCGCGTTGGCACTAGCAGCCAGAAAAATCCGTGAGAAAGCCCGAAAAATCGCAGCGCATGTTCTCGAGGTTTCTGAACACGACCTCGAGTGGAAAGATTACAAGTTTAATGTTCTCGGCGCACCGGGCAAGAGCATCACCATGAAAGAAGTTGCCTTTGCTGCGTACACCAACCCCGGCGATAACGAACCCGGTCTCGAGACATCGCTGTATTACGACCCACCGAACATGGTTTTCCCACACGGCACATACGTTGCAGTGGTGGACGTTGACCGTGACACAGGCGAAACCAAAGTGCGCCGATTCCTTGCCATAGACGACTGCGGCACAATCATCAACCCAATGATTGTCGAAGGACAAGTCCACGGTGGACTGACCGAGGGCTTTGCCATTGCCTTCATGCAAGAAATTGCCTACGACGACGAAGGCAACAACCTCAGCACCAACTTCACCGATTACCTCGTACCCACCAGCCTCGAGTCACCAAATTGGGAAACAGGGCATACCGTCACACCCAGCCCGCACCATCCAATCGGAGCAAAATCCGTCGGTGAAAGCCCCAACGTCGGCAGCCCAGCCGCCTTCGTCAACGCTGTGATAGATGCCCTCTCGCCACTCGGAGTTAAACACATAGACATGCCGCTGACCAGAGAAAAAGTCTGGAAAGCCATCCGAACCGCCGAAGCCGCCGATTAAAAAAACCCCGTAGGGGCGCAGCGTGCTGCGCCCACCCCATCAACCAACCGTAGGGGCGAGGCATGCCTCGCCCTGACCAGCCAAAGCCAAGGCTCGAGACGGGGCTGATATGAAAAAATGTGGTCAGCCCCTCATCAGCCTTCGGCAGCGTCATAAGAATGAGTTGTTTTTTGGCTTCTCCACGAGCTTCGCTCGGTCTATGGTTATCCCAAGGGAGAAGCATTCGCGGTCATTGAAGGAGTGATTTTTTGAAACTCGAGTATAACGGAACAGAACAAGTGCCACTAGGCAAGGATGCAGTTTGGGCGTTTATCAATGACCCTGAGAAAGTCGCTTCTTGCTTGCCTGACGTAAAAACCGTGACAGTACATGACCCTAAGAATTTTGATGCTGTGGTCAGTGTGGGCTTAGGTCCTGTGCGCGGTAGTTTTAAGTTCAAAATCACCCTCGAGCCTCAAGAAGGTGGCAATCGCATGAATGTGCGAATTAACGGTGGTGGTTTTGGTAGCGTGGTAGATTTGCTGGCTGGCGCGGACTTAAAGGACAACGGCGATAACACAACCACGCTCGATTGGAGCGGCGCAGCAACCATGCGTGGACCCGTTGCTACTGTCGGTGGGCGTGTGCTTGATGCCCAAGCCCAAAAGCTGATTGCTGGTACGTTCGCCAATGTCAAAACCCGTATGGCGGGGAACTAGGCAAAAGGTAAAAGATGAAAGGTCAAAGTCGTTGGTGCTTTATTTCTCGAGGGGTAGTTGCATGAATGCAGAAGCCAATATCACAAAGCACTGGGCAACTCCAATTCTAAGGCGTTCACTCGAGAATGCTGAAGCGGTGAATGCTGATTTAACCGAGCTTTTTTACGCTCACCGCAAAGCTGACCTTGAAGCTCGAGGGGCGAAAATAAGTAATCTGTACTCCTCGAGCGATGACTTGCTGCAACGGTACGACAACTCGAGCCTTAAAGAATTATTTGGATTTGTTTCCGAGAGTGTGTTTCAGATTGCTTCAGATATGAACGCTGGAATTTGGCAAAGTATCGGCGCGAGTAAATTGCAAATGCACATTGTCGGGGCATGGTTTCAGATCGCCAATCGGTATGGTTTCCATGATATTCATAATCACGGCAATTGCTCTTGGAGTGGCGTGTACTACGTGCAAATAGACTCGCTCGAGCGTCGCCAAGACCATGCCATGCTGGGTGCGACTAATGGTATCACGCGGTTTTATGGGCATCAGCTTGGGCTGCTTGGCGGGGCGCACATGGATTTGGGAAATGCGTATTTGCAGCAAAGTAATTTCGATGTGATTCCAAAAGCAGGAGATTTGATTGTCTTTCCAAGTTGGTTGAATCACAAAGCCATGCCTTATGACGGCGATAAAGACCGCATCATCATCTCGTTTAATGCCCAAGTTCATGGTACGCAAGGCAACAAGGCTTTTGATTATGGTTTTCATTGAAGTTGCTGGCTTTTTTTAGCGCGTTTTCAAAAAAATGATTCGTAGCGAGATTCCAGTTTCAAAACGTTACTTGTCTGATATTCTCGAGGCTAAGCATGAACTCCGATTTTTACCAAACCGTTCTTGAACTCAAAAACCATGGCTCGAGGTTCGTGACTGCCACGGTGGTCTCGAGACGCGCTCCGGTTTCTTCGCACCTTGGGGATCGAGCCTTGATTTTTGCTGATGGACGAATGCAAGGCTTTGTTGGCGGTTCATGCAGCCGTGAAATCGTGCGAAAACAAGCCCTCGAGACGTTGCAAACCGGAAAGCCCCGCCTTGTCCTGATTCGCCCAGATGCCACCCTCGAGACGCTCCAACACGCCTCGGATGCCGAAGGGATTGTTGTACCCATGACTTGTGCTTCGGAAGGCGCGGTGGATGTCTACCTCGAGCCTCATACCCCCGCGCCGCTTTTGTTGGTGGCAGGGTTTACCCCTGTCGCCGAAGCCGTCAGCCGCATGGCAGCCCTGCTCGACTACAAAATTGTGCGAATCGTGACCAAAGAAGAACTGCGCGACCTCGAGCCGAACGCAGCCGTGGCGCTCACCGAGTTACCAGCTTTCCTCGAGAATTTAACCTTGGACACTCGGATGAGTTTAGCCGCCGTGGTTGCCACCCAAGGGCATTACGACGAACCAGTTCTCGAGGCGCTGCTGCTGGCAGATGTTGGATTTGTCTCGCTGCTCGCCAGTCGCAAACGTGCTGTGACCGTGCGCGAATTGCTCGAGTTACAAGGCGTGCCGCTCGAGAAAGTCGCAACCATTCGTAACCCTGCGGGGTTGGACATCAATGCCAAGACCCCCGCCGAGGTTGCGGTCAGTATTTTAGCGGAAATTATTCAGTCTCGAGACTCGAGTAAGCCGATGTTCACGAACTCGAGTGGGTATGTGAAGGCTGAAATTGGGCATGTGGATTTGTTGGACACAACAGGGCGAATACAAGATTCGCCCCTACGGGATGTGGGTTTTGCCATTTCCCCCGTGGATAGCGAACGCATTGAAATCGCCACCGCCGTTCATTTTGCTGATTACGACGGCTCAAGATACTATTTCACCTGCGCCAATTGTAAACGACGTTTCCTCAAAGACCCATTAAAATTCTTGACGGTGAACGCATGATTGCCGAACTTCAATCCCGTTTCGCGGCTCGAGGTTTTGTTGCTTCCGATGATTTCGCGGTTGCGCTTCACTTGATGCTTTCCCTCGAGAAACCCTTGCTGATCGAAGGTCCGGCTGGCGTTGGAAAAACCGAATCCGCCAAAGTGCTGTCCGAAGCCCTCGGCACGCGCCTGATTCGTTTGCAATGCTATGAAGGCTTGGATGCCTCGAGCGCTTTGTACGAATGGAATTACCCGAAGCAAATGCTGCGAATTCGTCTGACTGAAGGACAAGGTAATCTCGAGGAACGTGAATCCCAGATTTTCTCCGATGCGTTTTTATTAAAACGCCCACTGCTCGAGGCGATTACCCAAGACATCCCGCCTGTGCTTTTGATTGACGAAGTTGACCGCGCTGATGAAGCCTTTGAAGCCTTTCTCCTCGAGTTGCTGGCAGAATTTCAGATTTCTATTCCCGAACTCGGCACGGTCAAAGCCAAGCATCGCCCCCGAGTGATTCTGACTTCTAACCGCTCGAGAGAACTCTCTGATGCGTTGCGCCGACGTTGTTTGTACTTGTGGCAGTCGTACCCGAATGCCACCCAAGAACTCGAGATTCTAAAAGCTCGTTTGCCTGAAATCAATTTGCGCCTCGCGCAGCAAATCACGACCTTGATGACTGAATTGCGAAAACTGCCTTTTCATAAAGTCCCCGGTGTCGCCGAGACTTTAGACTGGGCATTGGCACTGATGAATCTCCACCAAGAATCTTTAGACACCAAAACCGTGACCCTCACTCGAGGCTGCATCCTCAAAGCCCGAGAAGATTGGGTGCTTTTAGAAAATAACCTACCCGCCCTCGAGAAAATCTGGAATGAACAAATCGGACAAAGAAAGCCCCTCGAGACTGATTTTGGCATTGGCACTGTCACCATACGCTAACCTGAAACTCCTCAATCGTAGGGGCGAGGCACGCCTCGCCCACTGACAACCAAACACTACGACTTGCCCCATAAAAAACCATGCCCCTCCTCGAGAAAATCACTGCTTTCACCCAAATCCTCCGCCTCGAGCATCAATTCAAAATTGGTGTTGGTGAAGTCACCGATGCCATGCGCTCCCTCGAGCATTTGAACATCATGCAAGGGCGGAACATGGTGCAATCGGCGCTGCGTATTGTCACCTGCGCGAAACTCGAGGACATTGAGGTTTTTGATACGGCTTTTCAAAGATTCTTTTTCCCTGAACGCCAAGGGCAAGCTCAACCGCTCCTCCCGCCCGAAGCCAATCCCAAATCCCAGACCGACCAACCCGCCAATTCACCGAGTCTCGAGCCTCAAGCCCAACCCAGTGCTGAAAATCCAGAGGACGATCCAGATTTTGCTGGTGCAAATCCTAAGCTCAGCCCTGATGATGACGACCCCAATGCCACACCCGCCGAACAATGGATGCGTGGTTTGTTCAGCGCTGCTAATTCCACTTCAGAAGCCCCAAAAATAAATGCAGCGAGTCTCGAGCCAATGCTATTGGCAGCCGCGCAGGTGATTCGTTCGTTGCGCCTTGGTCGCTCGAGAAAATGGCGCACCTTAACCAGTGGCTCGAGATTTGATTTCCGTAAGACCTTACGAAAAAGCCTGTCCACGGGCGGCGAGCCGCTTCATCCCTTTTGGCTAGGGCATCCCAAACGCAATCCGCGCATTGTACTGCTCCTCGATGGTAGCCGCTCGATGCTCGAGCATACCCAACCGATGTTGCAGTTTGCGTATGCCTTGGCGCAGCGCTCAAGACGGGTGGATGTGTTTACTTTTTCCACTGAACTGACCGACATCAGTGCTTATTTGTACCAGCGTCAACTCGAGTTACCGAACTTAAAAGCTGCTTGGGGCGGCGGAACGCGCATTGGAGAGAATTTGCGTTCTTTCCTGCGCGAACACGCCCCTCGAGTTCTCACGCCAGACACGTTGGTGATTGTCTCGAGCGATGGTTTGGACGTTGGTGAAACCCAGATTCTCGAGAACAGTTTACGAGAAATTAAACGCCGCTCAGCGGGAATTGTTTGGCTCAATCCACTGGCTTCACACAAAGATTTTAAGCCTGTGGCTCGAGGGATGAAAGCCGCCTTGCCTTTTATAGCCAAACTCTCACATGCTCGTTACCCAGAAGATTTCTCGAGTTTACTGGATGGCGTTTCGTTTTGAACATTGACAGCTTGGTTTTTTGTACAATTGTGTATGTCGGTTGCACAAACCTCAATTTCGCCTCGCTTGCAAGAGTTGCAGGATTTGTTTGTAACCAGTAAACGTGATTTCGCTTTTCTTGACGAAGCGATTGGGCTGGCTGAGCAAGAAGCCAACTGGCTTTTCTATGCACAATTGTCTGAGGCTTTTGTGCAGCGCTGCCGAGAAAAAGGGCAGGTGGCGCAAGGTTTGGAATTGGCTGATAAAGCACTTGTTATCTTGCCAGAAACAACTGATTTACTGCTGCCTCGAGCCTTAGTTCAATACGAACGTAGCTTGTTGTACACCATCCTTGGCGATTTTGAACGTGGTATCAGCGAACTGATTTTGGTGCATCCAATCATTCAAGAATTTGGCTCTGCGCGTCAACAAATTTCGGTGCTTCGCAGCCTTGGCGTGGCGTACTCAAAGAACCAACAACCCGAGGAAGGCTTGCGTTTCTATGATTTGGTCGTTCAGCAATCTGCTGATATTGGCGATAAAATCAGTATCATTTACACCAAAAATAACATTGGCATAAACCTCAAAAATCTGGGTCGGCTCGAGGAAGCCGAAGCGGTGTTACGTCAGTGCATTGCTGATTTGCCAAGCTCAGGGCATGAGTATGCCCAAGCTGGTTTTAGCTCGAATTTGGCATTGATTCTTGAAAAACAAGGTTTATTCGCCGATGCTCAAGTTCTGCATGAAAAGGCGTTGCAGATTTCTCAAAACATCACTTCGCTTGAATCCGAGGTTGAGTTTTTACTTTGTTTTGGTCGGCATTGGCTGATGCGCCAATTGCCAGATCATGCCCTGCCTATTTTGCAAAAAGCCTTGTCACTAGCCGAACAAGTCCAAATGAAACCGAAGATTGCCGAAACCCATTTTGAATTAGCCACAACGTTTCGTTCTTTAGGACAGCCAGATTTGGCATACTCCCATCTCGAGCAGGGTTGGATGCTGGAAAAACAAGTTTTTAATGAAACCAATGCCCAACGTATCCAGCACCTGCAAATTCGTTTTGAAGTCAGTCAGCGCCAACGCGAAGCCGAGTTAGAGCGCAGTAAACGCCAAGAACTCGAGTTGGTCAATTCTGAACTGATGAAAGTCAATCACGAAAATCAGACGTTACTCGAGCAGCTAAGTCAACAAGCCCGTGAGGATGGTTTAACGGGCTTACTTAATCGCCGTGCTTTGGACAAAGCCTTAAATGCTGCTTTTTCTGGTGCAGTGCGACACAAACTGGATTTTTGCATCGTTCTATTTGATTTGGATCATTTTAAGAAAATCAATGACCGTTTTGGACATCAAATTGGCGATGCGGTTTTGCGCGAGATTGCTGATTTACTCAAACGCTCAGCTCGAGATTCCGATATTCTGGGGCGTTACGGCGGGGAAGAATTTGTGATTGCTTTTTCACACAGCACCTTCGAGCAGAGCTTGGTTTTTGCCCAGCGTTGGCGTGAGTCGGTTGAGCATCACGCTTGGTACAATGTTCACCCTGAGTTGAACATCACCATTAGTCTTGGCTTAGCCATGTTATCCAATCACGAAAACCATGAGCGCTTGATTGCTAGTGCAGACCAAGCGCTCTATCAAGCTAAAAATCACGGGCGTAACCGAGTGGTGGTTTTTGAACCTTAAGCCAAGGCAATTTGAACTGCAATTCCATTGAGCGCCGCATTGCCTGAAACATCCAACTCGAGGTCATCGGTTAAGTCATTGATGCTGACGCCTTTGGCGTGTGGTTGCACATCGTCGCGCATGGCATGACCATACCCGTGTGGAATGCTGACCACGCCACGAGCCATGTCTGCGCTCGTCTCGAGTGGAATGGTAATCAACCCGACCCTCGAGCTGATGCGTAGGCTCGAGCCACTCTTTGCACCTAGGCTGCTGGCATCATCGGGGTGCATCAATGCGGTGCAGCGTGGCTGATCGCGGTTTAAGCGCCCGACATGGTGCATCCAAGAGTTGTTGCTGCGAAGCTCGCGCCGTCCTATCAACACAAATTCGGCTTGCGGTTGCTCGAGGTCATTCTCGAGCCGTTCAAGGTCGTTTAGCACCAAACTTGGTGCAAGTCGAATGCGTTTTTCGGGATTTTGAATCCGTTCTGGGCATTGTTCGGTCAGTTCGCCAAGGTGAATGCCGTGCGGGTTTTCACGTAACTGCTCGAGGCTCAGTTGGTAACGCCCACGTTTCAGTCCTGCGTCAATCATTTCCGCAGGGTTCTTGGCTGCCTCACCGCCCAAGCGCTTGGAGAGTTCCCCAATGATCTCCCAGTCAAACATCGCATCTTCGGCTTTTGGAACTGTTACTTGGCTGTATTTGGCAGAATTTTGTATGGATAACGATAAAAACGTCACATCGTAATGCTCGGTCTCGAGTCCCATCGCAGGTGGCAAGATAATATGGGCATGTCGGGTTGTCTCGGTGATGTACGGGTCTATCGCCACCATAAACTCGAGCGATTCAAGCGCGGTTTCTAAGTTCTTACCGTTTGGGGTGCTAAGAACTGGGTTGCCGCAGGTAATCACAAAGGCGCGAACTTGGTCTTGTCCTTCGGTCAGGATTTCTTCTGCCAAGGCTGCCACGGGAAATTCACCATTGGCTTCGGGCAGTCCACGAACTCGAGTGGTGGTTCTACCAAATGCCCAATCGCCTTTGCTGCGAACCGTTTCAAAGGCTGGTGCGGGGAACATCATCCCGCCAGCGCGGTCAAAATTACCTGTGAGCATGTTCAGTGCGTACACCAACCACTGACAAACCGCGCCGAATTTTTGGATGGATAAGCCAATCCGTCCGTATGCAACTGCGCTGTCTGAACTCGAGAATTCTCGAGTCAGGCGTTTGATCTCGTCGCTCGAGATACCTATTTTGGCTGCCACCCGCTCGGGGCTAAATGGTCGCACGGCTTGGCGTAGTTCTTCGATACCATCGGTGAAGCCCTCGAGCTTGCCCATCTTGACCAGATTTTCGCTAAATAGCGTGTGAATCATCGCCAGCAGCAAAAACGCATCCGAAGCTGGTTTGATAAAAAAATGCTCCGATGCAGCCTTGGCAGTCTCAGTTTTGCGTGGGTCAATCACCACAACTTTGCCACCTCGAGCTTGAATGTTTTTCAAATGATTTTTCACATCTGGTGCGGTCATTAGGCTGCCGTTGCTCTCCAGCGGGTTAGCTCCCAGAATCAACCAATACTTGGTTCGGGTGATGTCTGGCACAGGCAGCAGATTAGGATTGCCGAGCATTAAACCGCTCATGACTTGTTGAGGCAGTTGGTCAACGCTGGTGGCGCTAAAGCGGTTTCTCGAGCCAACCGCCCGAATCAGATTGGGCATGGATAGTAGCGTTCCAGCGTTATGTACCGCAGGATTACCAATGAAAAAGGCAATCGCATTTGCGCCATCTCGAGATTTGATCGCCTCGAGTTTGCTGGCGACTTCTGTGAAAGCCTCCTGCCAAGAAATGCTCTCCCAACCTGTGGCGGTGCGTCTGACAGGAGTTCGTAGCCTGTTTGGGTCAGCATTCATGTCAGCCAGTGCCGTGGCTTTCGGGCAGATATGACCTTTGGAAAATGGGTCTTTAGCGTCTCCACGAATGCTTTTAACAACATTCCCCTCGAGTTCAATCTCGAGTCCACAGATGGCTTCGCACAAGTTACAAGCTCGGTATTTGATTGTCATGGTGGGCATAGTATAAGCCAAATTTATGTTGGCGTTAAGTTTGTTTCAATGGAACGCCCACCTTGTTTGGGAACAAAAGAAACATGTAATTCAAAGTCAAGTGCTTGTGCAAAACGCGCCAAGGTGCGTAGTTCAACCCGTCCACTGGATTGTTCAATTTGCACCAATTGGGGATGTTTCATGCCAGCATTGGCAGCCGCTTCTCGCAAAGTAAATCCTCTTTCTTGACGCGCAGCGACCAATAACTCTTTGAGGTTGGCAGCAACTATAATTTCCTCGAGCATAGAGTCTATTTCAGCGGCTTGTGTCACGGCTTTTGGTAACTTTCCATATGTTTTCTTACGACGGATTGGCTGGTCGTGTGGCAGGGTTGCAAGTTGTGCTAGGGCTTGTTCAGGTGTGATTTTCATGGCTGACCTCTACTCATTTTGGTATTCGTTTGACGTTTTGACGTTTGATTGATTGGAAAAACAGGATAGCCTTCCATCCAGTGCCAAGCAATAAAAGCAGTTCTTTTGAGCAACTCGAGATTCGTGGTCACGCCAGTCTTGATTTCTGCGGCGCAAACGTGAAATTCCTCGTCATCGGCTCGGTACAAATAAACCCTTGCTCCACCTGTTTCACCACCCCGACTTCTGGTTTTTAATTCCAAGATAGGATAACCCGTGATGCCGTTTAGATAGCGACTTTCTGTGCCGTGTAAAAGCAAATCTTTCAACATTTTGCCTATGGCTTTCATGCCAAGTAGTTTCCTTGATTCTGCTAAACCACGTAAATCTTTGATAAATGGTGGTTCGTCCTCAAGTTTTTCTGGAAAATGAGGATAACGAATGACTGCCACATAAGCAGTTTAGAGAAAAATACTTGGTACGTCAAGACTTACCAAAACAGCGACTCATCTCGAGGTCATAGTTGGTTTCCTACGGAGGACAAGCTCGGTATTTGATTGTTATGGTGAAGACAGTATACTTTGTTTTGTGAAGACGCTCCTGATTGATTACGGCTCAGGCAATTTGCACAGTGCAGCTAAGGCACTCGAGGCGGCTGGTTTTAACAGTCATGGTCACACCCTTGTTGTCTCGAGCAACCCTGAAGACGCGCTCGATGCCGATGCACTGGTGCTGCCCGGTCAGGGTCATTTTCGTCAGGTGATGGAGGCTTTTCGCGCCTCGGGTTTTGAATCGGTGCTGCGGGCGCATATTGCTGCCGATAAAGCTTTTTTGGGTATTTGTGTGGGTATGCAAATTCTGTTTGAAGGCAGTGAGGAATCTGAACTGGCTGGTCTTGGGGTTCTTAAAGGTCATTTGAAGCGCTTTCCCAAAGGTCTGCCTGTGCCGCAAATGCAGTGGAATCGGCTCGAGGTCAAAGGCTCGAGTCCGTTATTGGCGGGTCTCGAGGCGGGAGCGTTTGCGTATTTTGTACATTCGTATTTTGTGCCTGAGGAGGCTGCCTCGGATGGCGCAGTTTCGGATTATGGTTTGAAGTTCCTGAGTGTTGTCTCGAGTGGTTGTGTTCAAGCGACTCAGTTTCACCCTGAAAAATCCCAAAGTGTGGGCTTAAAAATGCTCGAGAATTTTCGTTTGTGGGCAGAGGCTCGCATTGCTTAAAATGTAGCCCAGATAACCAAATTTTCGAATTCAAGGTGAGATTTGGTTAATTTAAGCCGTTGAATACGGCTTAATATATCCAAAAGATCTCAATAGACGCTTTGCTTACAAAGATAACGTTTTTGCTTGCCAGACAAGATTCTTTTGAGGTTTTTGACTTGAGCGCGTGGTGTTCTACCGTGTGGCTTAGTTAAAGAATTGATAAATTTTGTAATCTAATACTAAATCAGATTTCCGCCTTTTATAGCACATTACTTGTTATTTTTATGAAAATTCTCGAGCCAAATAAAAAAATATTTTTGTTTGCAAATTCATCCGAATCCTCATACACTCCATGGCACAGAGCTGACCATCATAAAGCGGATGTTCCGTTTTCATATTCATCAGCCAAAAGGAAGTTTGCCATGACCATGATTCTCGAGCGCCCACATAACCGGAGTTACAACATGGATAGCATTCAATACCGACCCGGCGCAATCATTCTCTACCCCGGCAGAGCCGAATTACTTTACCGAGTCAAAAGCGGCTTAATCCGCCTGCACACCATGGATGACGATGGCAATGGCTTAACCCTGCGTTATGTCAAGCCTGGTGATTTTTTTGGAGAAGAAGCCTTAGCAGGAATCGAGCGCCAGCATTTTGCTGAAAGCGTGACCGATAGCGTGGTCGAAATGTTCCACGTCAGCTTGGTCACCCCAGAAATCGCAGTCAGCCTCAACGCCCAACTTGCCAAGGCGCTCACCAACACTTATGTCAGCATCTCGAGACTGGCAGGTAAGCGCTTGCGCTCGAGAATCGCGGCTTCTCTGCTCGAGTTATCCGACACCGCCCTTGGCAGCCTCAACCCAAATGGTCAACGCCAAGTCTATGCCACCCACGATGAACTCGCAGCAGCCGTCGGGTCGGTACGCGAAACCGTCACCAAAGTGATTGGCGAACTGGCTCGAGAAGGCGCAATTGACAGTGGTTACGGCAAAATCACCCTGCGCGATTTCGACGGCTTGCGTGGTATTGCCCTCGAGTAAGAAATTTCAGCATCTCAAGCAAAGCGAAAAGAGGATTATTCCCCTCTTTTCGCTTTTTTCTTCTCTGACCAATGGCTCACAAAGCCGTTTATAATACTCGAGTGCATCCAGAACTCTTTAAGCTCCCTGATAATTTTGCCATTCCGTTCCTGAGTAATTTTTCCATTGCTTGGTACGGTGTCCTCATCACCATGGGCGTGATGATTGGCGCGGTCATTGCCACCAATGTGGCGAAGCGACGAGGACTGAACACCGATTTGCTGTCCGATATGGTCTTCTGGTCGGTGGTTTGGGGCGTGCTTGGCGCTCGGTTGGGTTATGTGCTGACCAGTCCAAGCAATTTTCGTTATACCTCAACCGATACGATTTTCACTTGGCTTGGCAAAGTTGCCAACATCCGCGAAGGTGGTTTGTCTATTCACGGCGGCGTTATCTTGGGTATTATCGTCTTGATTTACTACGCCAGACGTTACAAAATCAATTTTTATCAGTACGTGGATTTGTACGCACCTGGTTTGGCGCTTGGCATCATCGGCGGACGCTTGGGTAATTTCTTTAATGGCGCAGACACCATTGGGCGTTTAACCACGCTGCCTGTTGGTTGGACATTCCCCGGTTGGGGCGATGACATTCTTGGGATTTTCAAAGCCGAGCGCAATTGGGCGGGAATGCCCGGTTTGTGCAAACCAGCCTCGGGCGAAGTCCAAGTCTCGCCGCTTTGTCAAGTTGGGGTTGAATACTTGCGGGGACCTGTTCACCTGACCCAAATTTATGGTGTGTTTATTGGCGTGGCACTCTTGATTGCTATTTTTTATTGGATGCGCTCCAGAAAACCAGGTTGGGTTTTTTGGAACACCCTGCTCTGGTACAGCATTATGCGAGCAGGTATCGAGGAGACATTCCGCTTGAACTCTGGCGGTTGGAAAGTTTATCAAAACGATGACATTGGGATGTTTTTCTTTACCACCACACAGCTTTTTAGCATTCCAATCATCATTGTGAGCTTAATCATGCTCGAGCGAATCAAAAAACAAACCGATATGCCTTGGGAGGAAGTCAGTTCTGTGATTGACCCAACCAAACTACGTGCCTCTGAGTTGCCTAAAGTATGAGCCTCGCGGTGGTGATTCTGGCGGCTGGGCAAGGCACTCGAATGAAAAGCAGTTTGCCCAAGATGCTGCATCAAGCGGCTGGCAGACCACTTTTGGGGCATGTGATTGAACGCGCCAAAGAACTCGAGCCAGATAAAATTGTGATTATTACGGGTCACGGCGCAGATCAAATCGAAAACCATTTTGCATCTGAACCCGTTGTTTTTGCGCGACAGACTGAACAGCTAGGCACGGCTCATGCGTTTCTATGCGCCAAAGAAGCCCTGAGTGGTTTTGCTGGCGATGTCTTTGTTTTGTATGGTGACACGCCTCTCATGACCCTCGAGACGCTGCAAAACGCCCTTGAAGCCCATCGCAGTGCCAAAGCTGGAATGACGGTCATCACGGGCATTCTCGAGGATGCCACGGGTTACGGACGAATCGTGCGCGATGGTTCGGGCGAGGTGGTGCGAATTGTTGAACAAAAAGCTGCTTCTGACAGCGAAAAGACCATTAAAGAATGGAACTCAGGCATGTATGTGTTTGACTCGAGTGCTTTTGTCTTGGCAGCCCAAATTGGCAACAGCAACGCTGCTAAAGAGTATTACTTAACCGATATTCTCGAGTTGTACCGTCAAAACCACAAGCCCGTGGTGGCAAAAGTTACGGCATCCTCTGAACTCGAGGGCAGCAATGACCGTGTCCAGTTAGCCGCAGCCGACAAAACTTTGCGTGACCGCATTCGTATTCGCCACATGAAAAATGGTGTGACCATGCGCGACCCGAACACGATTTATATAGATGACACGGTTTCCATTGCCAACGATGTCATTCTCGAGCAGGGCGTGACCCTGACGGGCAACACCAGCATTGCTACAGGCAGCCAGATTGGGGCGTACAGCATCATCCATGATTGCCAGCTCGAGGAGGCAGTAATCGTCAAACCACACTCGGTTCTCGAGGGGGCGAGGTTGGCAATAGGCTCGGATGTGGGTCCATTTGCACGAATTCGTCCCGGCACGGTTCTCGAGGCAGGGGTGCATGTTGGGAACTTTGTGGAAATTAAAAACTCGCACCTCATGGCAGATGCAAAAGCTGGGCATTTGGCATACATCGGGGATGCAACGGTCGGGCGTGAAGTGAATTTCTCAGCAGGAGCAATCACTGCCAATTACGATGGAGTAGACAAACACCGCACCACGATTTTGGATGGGGCGTTCATTGGCACAAATGCAACTTTGGTTGCACCCGTGACCATCGAGCAAGGCGCGTTTGTAGCGGCGGGCAGCACCATCACCACCGATGTTCCCGAAGGAGCGCTTGGGGTGACTCGAGCCAGCCAAAAAATCCTCGAGGGTTGGTCAGTCAAATACTGGACAAAGAAACTCGAGACAGCAAAATCCACCAAATTACCCGTCATCCGAAACTGGCTTGGGATGCGTAGAATAGATTAGGAACTTTTCGGGGCATTAATCCATCTCAACTTCATCAATTCGGACTAAGCTCATATCAGCAAGTCCATGACCACTGGTTGACAAACCCACTCGAGAATCAAAATAAGGAGAACCATCATGCCAAGCGTAGGACCACTCGAAATTATTGTGTTAATCGTACTCGCCCTCGTGTTTTTTGGTGCCAAGCGCCTACCAGAACTCGGCAAAGGCTTAGGGCAGGGTATCCGCGAGTTCAAAAAAGCCAGCAAAGACATTCGCGCCGAACTGGACGACAGCTTCAAAGACGACCCAAAGCCAGTCAGCAACAACAGCAGCGCCACCGATAAGGCATAATGCCGTATGGCAACCAAGGAATTACAAAGCGAAAATTTTAAGGAAGCACCACTCTTAGACCATCTCGAGGAATTACGTCTTCGGATTATCTGGAGTGCCGTGGCTTGGATTGCTGGCGGCTTCGTGACTTTTGCCAACCTCGCCTTTGCAATTGACCTCTTAAAACGCCCGCTTTTGTTGTACACCCAAACCAAGGGCATTGATGTCGAGTTGGTTTCTTTAAGAGTAACTGAGCAATTATCGGCTTCTTTTATGGTTGCGGCATTGGGCGGACTGATTCTCGCCATGCCGATTTTAATTTATCAGCTTTGGGCATTTATTGCCCCCGGGCTGACCCGTCGTGAACGAGGTTATGCCATTCCGTTTATTGGCGGTTCGATTCTGGCTTTTGTGGCTGGTATATCTTTTGCTTATTTTGTGGCATTGCCCTTTGCGATGCAGTTCCTGATTGACTTCCTACCCGGAGTTAAACCCACCCTGACCATCGGCGATTATGTCAGCGATATTGTCACCCCGTTAGCCCTCTTTGGCTTGCTGTTCCAACTGCCTGTGATTATGTTCATCATAGCCAAAATTGGGATTATCTCGAGCCAATTCTTTGCCAATCAACGCCGAATTGCGATTTTTGGCATTGTTGTTTTAGCTGCCATAATCACCCCTACGAGCGACCCCGTAAACTTAGCCATCGCTAGTGTGCCAATTGTTTTGCTGTACGAACTAGGAATTGCTTTAGCAAGACTCGCTGAGCGTCAAAACGCAGTTTTAGCTGCCAAAGGGTTACTTGAGGATGACGAAGAAATGTGATTAAGAGTCTGATATGGTTTTCTCGAGCTTTGCTGCGTTGAATGCTGCCGATGCACCACGCGCAATGCTCAAGGATAGCCAAGCCTGACCACGCTGCATTTTAGCAAGTTGCACAATCTGCCCGACATGATGTGCGTAGTGCGCCACCTGACGCTGCACCGCCTCGAGT
>JAAFJQ010000075.1 GCA_013298185.1 Deinococcales bacterium | reverse complement strand
AGCTCGTGGAAACGCAGGAATACAGCAACAAAGAGTCCAACAGGGTGGCGCGAAGCGACGGGTGAGGGGCTGACTGACTGCGATTCTGCATGTCCTAAAAGGCTTTTGCTTTTCAGTTCAAATCAGCAGCCAATGCCTCACCCAATGCGTAGCACATACCCAACATTGCGAATGGTTTGCAACAAGCGCGGTTCGCCGTTCTCCTCGAGCTTCTGGCGCAATTGCGACATAAAGACTTCAACCACGTTGTCGTCTCCTAGAAAATCTTCGTCCCAGACTCGGTTCAGTAAGTACGATTTGCTCATCACCCGTTCTGGTTGCTCTAAGAATTCTTGCAGTAACTTAAATTCTCGGCTGGTCAGGTTGAGGACTCGAGTACCACGTTTGGCACTGAAAGCTGGTACATCCATTTGCAGGTCATCGAAGCGCAATAAACTCGAGATTGAGCCTCCCATGCGGCGTTGAATCGCGTGGATTCGGGCGATCAGCACATCGAAATGAACGGGTTTGACCACATAATCGTCAGCCCCTATGTTTAAGCCGTTCATTTGGGCTTCGGGTGCATCGTTGGCGGTCAGCATAATCACGGGTAATTGGCTGTCCACAGTTCGTAAGCGGCGCAGCACTTCAAAGCCATCTATTCCGGGCATCATCAAATCCAGTATCATCAGGTGAGGGGCGCGGTCAAGCACCATCCGTAAGCCTTGTTCGCCGTTTTCGGCGGTTTCGACTTGGAAGCCTTCAAACGACAAGCCTCGCTTTAAGAAACTGCGAACACTTGCGTCGTCGTCTATCACCAAAATTCGCTGCATGGGAGAAGTCTTATCACATCTAATTGAAGCCGAACTGAATTTGGTTCAACATGCTCAGCTTTTTTGGTCGTAGTCTGATGCTATGAAACTCGAGCCAAACCGCAGTAAATTAAATTCTTGGCTCGAGCGCTTGAGTTTAGAGGTGAAACTTTATGCTTTGGTGTTGCTGATTGTTGTGCCTGTGCTGGTGTGTTTGATTGCTTTTCAAATCACCGTTCAATCGCTGACAATTGATTTTCTGCCATGGTTTTTGTGGTTTATAGTGGCATTGCTGCTTTTTGGAGGATGGGGCATTCAGAAATTTGTGCTGCTTCCATTGCAAGTCATCACAAATGCTGCTCGGTTATCCTCGAGCCACCAAGATGTCATTGAACAACTCAGTGCGTCTCTACAAACCCGCACTCGAGAATTGGAGCTTTCTCAGATCAACCTCAAAGCCAGCCGAGCGCAACTCGAGATCAGTTTAGAATTGGCAGTCAGCGCTGCCCATGAACTCCGCACGCCTTTAACCAGCATTCAAGGCAATCTGGGGCTGCTGCGCCGTTACCCCGAGATGTCCGAACTGGACCGCTTTGAAACCGTTGCCGATGCGTACCACGAAACCGCGCGGCTTGGGCGCTTGGTGGCAAATTTGTTGGCGCTGGCTCGAGGTGATTCAGGCGAGGGGCTGCACTTCGAGCCGTTGCAACTCCAAGAAGTCCTGACCGATACCCTACGTCAAGCCAAGCACCTTGCCAAAGACCATCGTCTCGAGTTCAGTTCGTTTCAGGCTTGTAACGTCAAAGGCGATCATGACCGCTTAACGCAACTGCTGCTGATACTGCTCGAGAATGCCATCAAGTACACACCCAAACAAGGATTGGTGCATTGTTCACTCGAGCGGGTTGGTGATTGGGCAGAAATTCGCATCAAAGATGCCGGCATGGGCATTGACCCCAAAGACATTCCCTTTGTGTTTGAGCGCTTCTACCGCGCTGATAAAGGACGCACCCGAGGCATTGACCCCGGCGGCACGGGTTTGGGCTTACCGATAGCCAGATGGATTGTTGTTCAGCACGGCGGAGAGATTGCCCTCGAGAGTCAAGTCGGGCTTGGCACAACTGCGATTTTGCGCTTACCCATCGCATCATAAAAACCGACCTATTGAAAGAAAACTCTCGAACCTACAAGCGATTCAACGGCAACATCGGCTATGCTTTGATTATGCGACTCTCGAACACGGACATTTACGCGTTTAAGGCATTGGCTTTTTTGGGAATGCAGGAAAGCACTTGGGTTCATGGTGACTCCATTGCCGAAGCCACCCATGTCCCAAAGCCTTATTTGGTGCGTTTATTGGCAGCACTGGCGGGGCAGGGCATTATCAGTGCTAAAAAAGGCTCGGGTGGTGGTTATGCCCTTGCTAAAGCCGCTGCTGACATCCCGCTTTCGCATGTGCTAAGAGCCATTGATGGTCCTGTGGCAGCGCTTTCGTGCGCCTCGAGAAACTGGCATAAGACTTGTCCTGAAGAGCCTCGTTGTCATGCCCGTAGCCACATTTGGATTCGGGTGCGCGATGCGATTTTGGCGGTTCTCGAGGATACCAGCGTGGCTGATTTGGTCGAAGATGCCAAAATTGGCGTGGATTATGTGCATTGCTTAGAACATTTGCTTCGCCCAACTGATTTTGGTGTGGGAAAACGCTGATTTGAAAAATGTTGACAAATTTTAAGTTTTTGTTAAACTAAAGCCGTGAAAATTGCCTTTGCCAATAAAAAACTCGAGCGGATGTTTCTCGAGGGTAAGGGAGCAGAAAAACTCCCAGCAGGTGTCTACCTCGAGTTTCTAATAGAGCCTCCGAAAGGTCCAAAATTCTTACAGATTTATCATTAAATACGTAAATGGAAAAACAGGGCGAACACGGGGGTTCGCCCCTACCTCACGCATTTTTCATGCCTTGAATGTAGGGACAGACCCCTGTGTCTGTCCTGTAACTTACGATGAAATGGCATTCTTTCGGAGGCTCTAAGTTTCTAAAGGCAGTAAAAGTTTTAATTGACATAGAGGACGAACGCGAACTTTACTCTATTTCAGGCTATCGCCCAGAGAAACTCAGTGGGAAACGTACAGGACAACTAAGCATTCGTCTCAACGTCCAATTTCGTTTAATTTACAGTATTGAGCGCGATCAAGAAGGCAGATTTGTCTACATCATTGAGCTGGTGGATTACCACTAAAGGAGTCTCATGAAAAAGTACCACATTCTCAAGAATCCAATTCCATTTATTCCAGTCGCACCAGGAGGCATCATCCAACGTGGACTTGACGAACTCAACATGCCTTATGCAAAAGCCGCTCAGGTTCTCGAGATTCCACTGTTTCAGCTCGAGGCACTACTAGCAGGCGAAACACCCCTGACCGAAGCTATTGCTGAGCGCTTAGTCAAACTGGTTGGTGGGCGCAAAGAATTCTGGCTTGATTTAGAAGCTGATTACACTTCGCATCCAAAATTTGCGGGTTGGGGTGGTAGCCGCGAAGGTGCTGGGCGCAAGAAACTGGGTTTGACCTCAAAGCAAATTCGCTTGAGTGCCAAACCCGATGAAATGAAAAAAATTGTAGCGTGGATGAAAAAGCAAAAGAATGCCAGTCAGCTGATTGCAAAGTTGATTCTCGAGCAGAGCCAACACCCCACCCTCGAGCAGAGCCAACACCCCACCCTCGAGCAGAACCAACACCCAACTCCTAAACGCTCCAAGCGGGGCTAAGCACTTTAGCTCGCAAAATCTCGAGGGACTTATGAATATCTATTTGCCATTCAGTGCGGTCAAGAAATGGCTTAAAACCTAAACTGTGATTGATTTTCAGCATTGGCACATTGCTGTCAGCATTGCCTGTACGAATACGGTCTACGCTTGGGCGGTCACGCAAAATTCGCTCGATCATCACGGCTTTGAGCCATGCGCCTAAGCCATGTCCTCGGTGGCTTGGGTCTACGCCCGTACCGTACTGCCCTGCAATGTTCGGGCGATTATGATGCCACCCCGTTTCGGTGAAACCTGCAAAATGCCCCGTCTGGCGGTGCTTGGCTACACAGAGCCACCATTCTTGGTTGTGTTTTTTGGCTTCGAGCGCCTCTTGGCGCAGTTTTTCTGGAGTGACTTTCCAATCGTTGAACTCGAGGTCGCCGCGTGGCGCGGTGTTCATGATTGCAAACATATCGCAGAGTTTTTGCAGTACCTCTTCATCGTCGGGGTATTCGCCATCAAACCAGAGCAGTTCATACTCACTTGTTGGGGCTTTCTCGAGCGAATGCTGAACATAAGCTCGGTTCATCTCGGAAAACAACAATTGATTGGTGTGTTCTTCTTGTCCAAATTTAGCCCCAAGCATCTCGGCAAAGGGCTTTCCACCAGCTCGGTTGGACATGGTTTGCGTGAACATCTTTTTACGTCCGAGTGGCAAAATTTCCTCGAACAACGCATGGGTTAATCTCGAGCCAAGTCCACGACGCAAATGGCTCGGGGCTACCATCACTTCGCACCATGCGAAATCTGGGTTTTCAGTGTCATTGGTGCGCCAATCGGCGCTGGCTATGCCCAATACTTGCTGCTGGTCGTAAATCGCAAACACCCGAATTGCTGTGTGTTCAGCTGGTTCACGCATCCACTTTAAGCGTTCTTCCCAAGGTATTGGTGGGTCATCGGGCAGGACTTCGGCTCGTCTTGCATTCCAAAATTCGTGATGCAGCCATAATTCGGCTTCAGGAGCAGTTTGGGGGTCTACCAATTGAGGCGTCATGCTCATCAGCATAGCCAAAACTGCTTCTCGAGCCATCGGTCAATTGGCGTATCAGACCTGTTTATGTTCACTGTCTGAAAATTCATCCTCAAAGAACTCAAAGGCAAATTCGCCAATTTTCACCGTGTCGCCCGGTTTCACCCCTGCGCGGCGCAGTTGGGCATTCAAACCTTCGCGCTTGAAGACATTCTCGAGGTATTCGGCAGCATCCTCGAGATGCCGTGAAAACCGTTCAATCCGAGCGCCAAATGTGCCTCCGCTGACCAGCCAGAGGCGGCTGCCATCGGCGTAGAAGTCTGGTGCAGCTACCACCCGCACGGGTTCGGGTCCGCTGACTTTCTCGCGCACCACAAGACTGGCACGTTGTTGCTTAGCGGGAATAATTTGGAACAAGGTTTCGCGCAGTTCCTCAAGACCATCGCCGCGCTCAGCACTGACGCACAGCACAGGTAAGCCAAAGTCAAACAACTCGGTTTCGTGCATGGCTCGGATTTCATCGTCTATCAAATCAAGTTTATTCAGAATAATCATCGCGGGTAACTCGAGCAATGTCGGGTCGTAATTCTGCAATTCAAAACGCAGTGCCTCGAGGTGTTCCCTTGGGGCTTCGTTGCCGTCCAAGACAAAAGCAAGCAAGCGGGTTCTCGAGATGTGCCGCAAGAATTCTAAACCTAAGCCCTTGCCTTCGTGCGCTCCTTCGATGATGCCCGGAATATCGGCGAGGGTAAAACGACTGAGGTTATCGTCGCCCCGTTCAATGATGCCCAGAATCGGGTTGAGGGTGGTAAACGGATACGCTGCCACTTCGGGATTGGCATTGGACAGGGCTTTGAGCAAACTGGATTTCCCAGCGTTCGGGTAGCCAACCAAACCAACATCGGCAATCAAACGCAACTCGAGCCTTAAGCGCAAAGATTCGCCCAGCGTGCCAAGTTCGGCAAAACGCGGACTACGCCGTGTGCTGCTCGAGAACGCACTGTTACCACGCCCACCATCGCCGCCTTTGGCAATGCGTTGGATTTGTCCAACCTCGAGCAAATCAGCAATCACTCGGTTGGTCTCGAGGTCAATGCAGACCGTGCCAACAGGCACATCGAGCGTGAAATCTTCGCCATCTGCGCCGTGCATCAAGCGCCCTGCGCCATAACCGCCATTCTCGGCTTTGAATTTGCGTTTTGGAACGATGTTGGTCAGGGACTCCACACCTTGGATAGCACGAAGGAACACACTACCGCCCTTACCGCCGTGTCCACCATCGGGTCCACCTTTGGGCATGTGCGAGCCGCGCAGGAACGACATGCTGCCGTCACCGCCTTTGCCTGCGGCTACTTCGATCTCGAGTACATCACGGAATTTAGTCATAAGCTCCTGCCTATCGTACACCATAAAAAACCTCGTACTCGAGCCAATGAAAACTCGAGTACGAGGAAACAACGTCTAAATTTAATCGTCTGCGGCTGCGGCTAACTGCTCGATGTGGATGTAACGCCCGAAAGCGCCTTTGTCTTGGAACTTGACTGTGCCTGTAATCAATGCAAACAGGGTGTGGTCGCGTCCCATACCGACGTTTGCGCCAGCGTTGAACTTCGTGCCACGTTGACGAACCAAGATGTTACCTGCTTTGACGACTTCGCCACCAAAGCGCTTCACGCCCAAATACTTGGGGTTGCTGTCGCGTCCGTTGCGGGTACTACCCACGCCTTTCTTGTGTGCCATGGTTTCACTTCTCCTAGATTACGCAGCTTAGAGGCTGGTGATTTTGACATCGGTGTAGGCTTGACGATGCCCGTTGCGACGACGGTATTGGATACCGCTCTTGTACTTGTCAATATAAATTTTTTCGCCTTTGACGTGACGCAGCACTTCGGCTTTGACTGAGCCTGTGTTAAAGGTAACGCTATCTCCGCCCAGCATCACGACTGGAAGATCAACACTCGAGCCAGCTTCAGCACCAAGTTTTTCGACCCGAATGACGCTACCAGCTTCAACACGGTGTTGTTTACCACCTGATTTTACAATTGCAAACATGATTAAAACCCCTTCGTTAAGCCCCTTCTCGAGGCAGCCGAAGAAGGGTAGCATAATCTCAAAAAAAGCACAAGGGTCGTTGCAAAGTCCCGAAAATACCTCGAGCAGTCATCATGGGCTAAAACGAATCAATTGCCCATCGCGTTCATCGGTCAGGACATATAAAAAGCCGTCTGGTCCTGAGCGCACATCGCGGATTCGCATTGGCATTTCAATGATTTGTTCTTTGCTGATTGAACCATTTGGCGCAACCTCGAGGCGGTGAATGGCAGTCCCAGCCAATGCCCCAGCGAATAAATCACCTTTCCAAGCTGGGAACTTATCGCCGTTGTAAACCGTTAAGCCAGATGGTGCAATGCTCGGAGTCCAAATCAATTTGGGGTCGAGCATTCCGGGCAAACTTTTATTTTGTGATACTGGTGGTCCAAAGTACTCGTTGCTGTGTGAAGCGAGGGGCCAACCGTAATTCTCGCCAGCTTCGATCAGGTTGACTTCATCGCCGCCCCTTGCGCCGTGATCTGTGACCCAAATGCGCTTGGTGATCGGGTCGTATGCCATCCCCTGAACGTTGCGATGCCCAATGCTAAACAGCGCCCCATCAGCATTGTTGTTTTTTAAGTACGGGTTGTCTTTTGGGATGCTACCATCATCGTTGATGCGGCTGATTTTACCAAGTCGGCTGATTAAACTCTGGGCTTGGAGGCGAATAAAACCGTTATCCAAGCTGGTCGGCGGGTTGCCGCCATCTCCCGTCGAAATTAAAAGCGTGTTATCAGGCAAGAACACCAACCTCGAGCCAAAGTGCTGCCCGCCAGATTTGGCTTGGGTGACTTCAAACACCACTTTGACATCGGTCAGGCTTGTACCATCAAACACACCTCGAGCCACCCGAGTACGATTGGCTTGGGGTGTGCCATGTGAGTAGGAAATATACACCAAGCGGTTTTGTGCAAATTTAGGATGAAATGCCACATCCATTAAGCCACCTTGCCCTGAAGCAAACACGTTTGGCAGTCCACCAATCGCGTTTTTCTCGAGTTTGCCGTCTTTGACAAGGCGCAACCGCCCGGGGCGCTCGGTGATCAGCATATCGCCGTTTGGCATCCATGCCATGCCCCATGGATTCTCGAGTCCACGCAGTACAGTGGTGGTTTTATAACCTTGGTTTTGTGCCACAACCAAACCTGTGATGGTGAGACTTGCCAGACCAAGCAGTGCCAAAAGTTTTTTCATGACTCGAGCATAGACAATATTTCAATTTCAGACATAGCGGTCAGGCAACAAGAAAATTGTAAGTTGAGCCAAAAGTTGACTCGAGGCATCAGCTTAAGCAGATAACCTCGAGTCAGGGTTGGATTATGGGTTAGATCAGCTGCTAGGCAGCGATGCGCTACTGTGCTTCAAATGGTTTTTGAGGAGCAAAGTGCTTGGTGGCATTGGCGGCAATGGCGATCACAGCGACGTAAACGATGGCGGTTAGAATAAGCGGGAACATTATATCAACTCCTGAATGAAATCCTTCATTCGGTTGTTATTATACAAATTAAAATAAGCAAAACTTAAGAAAAACCTACAATTAAAATATGTTTTGCAAAAAGTAACAATTTAATTCCTAAATCCATACTTTGCTCTTGGAATTGTGCTTAACGAAGCCAAAGCAATGTTTTTAGGTGAAAATCCGCACAAGCGCTCTAAGGTTTACGTCTTGTGTTCTCGAGTCACCAAAGTCCCCTACCATTGGGACTAAACTGTGTCTATGAAGCTGATTTTAGACCCTGCCCTCGAGCCAATCGAACAAAAAGTGCTGGCTGGTGAACGCCTGAGTTTTGCTGACGGCATGGTGCTGTACCACACCCACGACCTCGGCACACTCTCGAGGTTAGCCAATCTGGTCAGAGAACGCAAAAACGGTGATAAAACCTATTTTGTTCACAGTATGCGCCTCGAGTTCACCAACATTTGTTATGTCGGTTGTACGTTTTGTGCTTTTGCCGCCAATAAAAACGAGGCTCGAGCTTGGGATTACAGCGTCGAAGATGTGGTGGCACATGTTCGCGCCAAATACGAAACGGGCTTGCAAGAACTGCACATGAGCAGTGGACATCACCCAACCCGCCCTTGGTCGTACTACCCCGAAATGGTGCGAGAACTGAATAAAAACTTCCCGGGCTTACAAGTTAAAGCCTTTACTGCCGCTGAAATCGAGCATCTGAGTCATATTGCCAAAAAATCCACGCTCGAGGTGTTGACAGAACTCAAAGAAGCGGGTCTGGCTGCCATGCCTGGTGGTGGTGCAGAAATTTTTGCTGACCGTGTGCGCCTACAAATTGCCAAACGAAAAGTCAGCGCTGAGCAGTGGCTCGAGATTCACCGTCAGGCTCATAGCCTCGGCATTCGCACCAACGCCACGATGCTTTACGGGCATATCGAAACGCTCGAGGAGCGCTTGGATCACATGGATAGGTTGCGGAATCTTCAGGATGAAACGCATGGCTTTTTTAGTTTTATTCCACTGGCTTTTCAACCCGATGCCAATTCACTGGCATTTAACTTAGGCAAAACTGAATTCACCACAGGTATAGATGATTTACGAAATTTAGCCGTCTCGAGGTTGTACTTGGATAATTTCCAGCACATCAAAGGCTACTGGGTGATGATTGGTTCTGACCTTGTGCAGGTGGCACTTGATTGGGGCGTTTCGGATGTGGATGGCACGATCATCGAAGAACACATTGCCCACGCCGCAGGTGCAACCAGTCCACTTGGGTTATCTCGAGAAAAAATGGTTGGCATGATTCAAAAAGCAGGTCGGATTCCAGTCGAACGCAACGCCTATTACGATGAATTGAAAATATACAATTCACTCGAGTTGGCAGCTGATTAGGCTGTTTTAAGCTGGCACACACTCGAGCAGCACCAATTCGGCAGGGCAGAACAAACGAATTGGAATCGTACCAGTGCCTAAGCCCCTCGAGACAAACCCAAGTGTTGTTTCCTCGATAAAGCCCTGCTGGTAACGCTCGCCGTGTTCGGTCACACTAGCAAGCGCTCCAAAAAAAGGCAGACGAACTTGTCCGCCGTGGGTATGCCCCGAAAGCATGATTGAAACTTGTTTGGGCAGTGTAGGCAGTACATCAGGGTTGTGCGACATGAGTAACACCGTTTTTTGAGTTGGAATGCCTTGCAAAGTTTTCTCGAGATTCGGTCTGCCATGCCAAAGATCATCAAGGCTGCCAAGGTACACATCCGAGCGCAATTGGCGTGAAGCATTGACGAGTAAAGGAATATTGTTCTTCTCGAGCGCGTTTTTCAAATCAGACACCGAAGCTGTACCGCTCCAGCGCAGCGCGTAGTCATGATTGCCAAGGCAAGCAAACGCTCCAAGCGGCGCCGCACTCAAAGGCTTGAGCGCCAATGCAAATGCCTCGAGCATCGGCTTGGCTTTGTCGCCTAAGCGCTTAAAAATGTCGCCATGCACCAAATCGCCCGTTATCAGCACCACATCAGGCTTTTGCCACAGCGTTGCCTCGACCCATTTTTTCACATGCTCCAAACCATGCGCCCCAGCAAAATGCAAATCAGTCAGGTGCGCGATTTTGATGGGCTGCTCGAGCAACGGCAAACGAACTTGATGCTTGGAGATTTCAAAGCTCATGGCTTGGGCATATGCCCCACCCAAAGTCAGTGGCGGCACAGCCAAACCACCCAAAAGAAAATTTCGTAGAAAAACACGGCGCTTCACAAGTCCAGTGTAAAGCGTGTTTGTGAGGCGAAACTCATCGAAGGGCAGACAAGTAGGCTCGCCAAGGTCCAACCGCTTCACGGTAATTCTTCGCCAAGGTACGGGTGATTTGCACCAAATGCCCCAGATCATGCGCCACCCAAGTTGCCAGCAATTGCTCGAGTTTGACCGTACCAAATTCTGGATGCTGCCCAGTGCGTTGCAAGTCTATGGGGCTAAGGTGCATGGCTTCCATATCCTGCAAATTCTTTTGGCGGAGTAAAGCAAATTCCTCGAGCAGTTGCCCAATTTCTTTGGCTTCTTGCTGCAAATGGGCAAACCGATCAAAGACCGGAAAGGCTCGACCCTCGAGTATTGCCTTGGCTCGAGGCAACCAATTGGTTTGCTCAGCTTCGATCAAATGCGCCACGACTTGAATCGGACTCCAAGTGTTCTCGCCTTCGTTATGCTCGAGCCAAGCGGGTGGTAAATCGTACAGCAGGGCTTTTAGAGTATTTGGGGTGCGTCCTAACAAAATTTGGGCTTCCTCGAGTTTGAATTCCATTTGATTAAGTCTACTCGAGAAAGCAAAAAGTCAGGGCGCAAACACCCTGACTTCTCGAGAATGAAAATTAGGCTTTGGCAGCAGCTCGAGCAGCTTTTCTGCGGTTGTCCTGCCAGTCTTTGAAGAAGACCGCCATCGGCGCAACAATGTAAATGCTCGAGTATGTTCCAACCAAAATACCAATCACCAAAATCAAGCTAAAGTCACGCAGCACAGGTCCACCCAAAATCAGCAGTGCCACCAATGGCAACATTGTGGAGATGCTGGTCATCAAGGTTCTGGATAAAGTTTGGTTGATGCTGGTGTTGACAATCTCAGCATATGGTTGTCCACGCATGACTTTTAGGTTCTCGCGGATACGGTCAGAGACAATGATGCTGTCGTTCAAACTGTAACCAATCAGGGTCAGCACTGCCGCAACGGTGGTGATGGTGAATTCTCGTCCCAAAAGCGCATACAAACCAAAGCAGATAAAAACATCGTGAGCCACAGCAAAGATACTACCAACACCAAGTACCCAGTCAAAGCGCACTGCCACATACACCATGGTTAGACCAAGTGCCACCAACACCGCTAAAATGGTTTTGGTGGTCAGTTCGTTGCCAACGGCTGCGCCAACTTTTTCAGTTGCATCAATTCTTGCGCCTGGAATTTTAGTAATAGCATCTGAAAGCACTTTGACTTCGTTTTTGGTGCTGTCTGTTGTTCCATCACTCAGAATTTTGGTGCGAACCGTGAAGTCTTTCAGAGCTTCGCCCGGTGTGTTGCTTTCAACCACCACAATACCTGTTTCGTTCACGCCTTCGATTCCTGCTTGTCCGACAGCAGCTCGCACCTGCGCCGAAGTGGTGGTCAGTGGCGCTTTAATCAGCAAACTCGTACCAGCCGTGAAATCCACACCAAAAATAAAGCCCTTGGTCAGAATCGCAACCAAGCCCAAAGCTGCCAGAATCACGCTGGCGGTGGTGATGTACTTACTTAAGCTCATAAAATCAAATTTCGGTGTAGCGAACCAATCACGGGCTTTGAACTTAAAGCGTTCTGCCATGATCTCGAGCAACCACTTAGAAAAGAACAAATTGGAAAAGGTACTGGCGATAATACCGACAGCCAGCGTGACCGCAAAGCCTTTGACTGGACCTGTAGCGTAATTATACAGCGCAGCAGCGCTAATCAAGTGCGAGAAGTTCACATCAAAAATCGTCCAGAAGCTGTGTCCGAAACCACCCTTGATTGAGGATTTTAAGGACAGTCCATCACGCATTTCTTCTTTGATGCGCTCGAAACTGATCACGTTTCCATCCACCGCACTACCGATGGTCAAGACCAAACCAGCGATACCAGGCAGGGTCAGCACTGCGCCCAAGCCAGCCATCATGCCGAAAATGGCTAAGCCCGAGAACAGCAAGCCCAAAGCGGCGACTGTACCAAAGAACAAACCGTAGTACACATAAACCAAGACAAAAATCATGGCAATACCAATCAAGGCAGCCGTCAAACCCTGACGAATCGCATCCGCACCAAGGGTTGGACCAATGGCTCGAGTCTCGATGATGTTGACTGGCACGCGCAGCGCACCTGAACGCAGCACCAATGCCAATTCATTGGCTTCTTGGAGGGTGAAATTACCTGTGATTTGGCTACTCGCACCCAAGGCTTGATTGATGCGCGGGGCGCTTTGAACTTTATCGTCAAGCACAATCGCAAATTGCTTACCAACATTTTTTGAGGTAATGTCAAAAAACACGGCTGCACCAGCAGGGGTCAGCTCAAAGGAAACGGTTGGCGCTCCAAATTGGTCAAATTGCGTGGCAGCTCGAGCAATTGCTTCACCAGTCAAACGGGCTGGCTCGAGGTCATCTAAGGTCAGATCAGCTTGGGTTTTACCATTGGCTTCGGGTTTTAAGAGCCTAAACTCGAGTTTGGCGGTTTTACCAATCAGGTTAATGGCGCTGTTCTGGTCAGCTTGGGAAAGACCGGGCAACTCCACCACGATGCGCTTTGTACCTTGAACTTGCACCAAAGGTTCAGCTACGCCGGTTTGATTCACACGGTTCTCGATCACATTACGGACTTGGTTGAGGTCTTCGGCAGTGAAACCAGCCACTTTGGTGGTGTCCGCCTCGAGCAGCACGCGCAAACCGCCTTGCAAGTCCAAACCACGGTTGATCGGTTCGGGGCGCTTGGCTTGGTACTGCACTTTGGCATCTTTGAGTTTGGTCGGCAAGGTACGCTCGAGGGCTTTCCAAGTCTCGGTGCTGATTGGAGCTTTAGCATCGGCAGAAATCACATTGAAGGTTGTGCCATCAGCATTGATTTTGACCGCCTCGAGATTCGGCAGTGCGCCTGTTTCACCGAGCTTGGCAGTCAGTTCGCTGGCTTTGATGGCTGTTTTGGGAATCACCAACAATGATTCGGTCGGCGGAGCAAATGGCTTCCAGAGCGCGAAAATGCTACCCAGCACAATGGCAAGCATCACCAAACCAGTAATCAGGTGCGTTGACCAGAAATTCTCTTGAGGAAGGTTCTTCTTAGGGTTGTTGCGGTTGTTTTTCTCAGCCCGTTCTCGGGCTTCTCGAGCCAGATTTTGGGCGCTGGAACTGCGGTTTTTGAGGGTCATGGGGATTCCTTTTTGGGCTATGAGCTATGAGCTTTGAGCTATGAGTTAGGTAGGCTGTGCCTACCAGCTTTTGCGACACGTTGATTGCTGCAAGCAAGCGCTCGAGCAGGTGTGGGCATAGCCCACCCTACGGATTTGCGCGGTTTGCTTTTGTGGTTTTATTCGTTCCATCTCGAGAAACGCGCCAGGACATCGGTCTGCGGCGTTTCAAGGATTTGGATTTGCACGCTCGAGACGACATAAAACACGGGTTGCTCGAGGGATGCGGTGATGGTTGGGTCTAGGCTTGGTTCTCGAGTTGCATTTTGAACTTGAACACTGCTGCGGGCATTTTCGAGGATGGTTTGGTCTTGCTTGGGGCTACTTAAGCTCTGGGTGGTGCTGTTTTTGGGGCGTGGGGCAGCAAATGCACCAAATGCCCAAGGTTGCAGGGCAAGGAAAACCGCGAGAAGTCGCGCAAGGAGAACTTGAAACAAAGCGTTGGGATTGTATCAGCTCGAGGTGGTTTTGCCTACCGTATTCATGAGGTTTTGATGATAGCCAACCGCATTGATAAGCGCTTGATGAACCACGCTCTGCACTGCCGCCACCAAAGCAATCATCGGCGGCGCAGGCACACCACCAACACTAAAGACAAAACTCGTATCCCCATCATGTGGTGTGTGCGAAGGGCGCGTACCTCGAGCCAAACCCATTTGCGCGGCTTGCGCCAAAATACTGCACTCGAGCTTGGTCAGGATGGCATCTGTGCCAACGGCAATCAGGGTGGTGTTGGTGTGCTGCAAAAAGCGGTTCTGCCCTAAAGTCAAAATCTCCAAGCGCTCGGCATCCGTCAGCCTCGAGCCATCGGTTTTGCGCGTTCCAGCTACAACTTTCCCCGATTCATCCACAATATCACCTGTTGGGTTTGCCACCACCAAGGCACTGACTCGAGCCTCGCCAACGTGCAGCAAAGCACTGCCAATGCCGCCGCTTTCAGCGTGAGCAAAACCAAGGAGCTTGCCCGTCATTGCACCAGCACCCACGCCAATTTGACCGTTTTCTATTTCGTGGCTCGAGGCGGCTTCACAAGCGGCAAAACCAGATTGCTCAGAAGGGCGGATTTTGGGGTCGCCAACTGCCAAGTCAAAAATCACGGCGCAGGGTACGATTGGAACTCGTCCGCCTGGGGTCAGCACGCCCTCACCTTGTTGCTCGAGCCACGCGGTTACACCAGTCGCCGCTGCCAAGCCGTAAGCACTGCCGCCAGTCAGCAGCAAGCCATGCACTTTTTCCACAGCTTTATCCGGAGCTAAAAGCGGGGTTTCTCGAGTTCCCGGCGCTCCACCGCGCACTTCGGCGCTCATCACCACGCCACCAGTTGGAAAGAGAATAACGGTGCAACCCGTTCGGGCATCAAAGTTCGTCCAATGCCCGACCCGAACACCAAAGAAAGCAGTTAAAGACTGATTCATGCTGCTTTAGTTTACGGTTTTTTACCACCTTTGGGCTGATGTGCAAAAATTTTGGACTCCGAGCAAAAAAGTGTTATCATCCCGCTCTGTGATGACCCTTTCAGTACCCGCTCCTAAACCGCTTCTGCACGATGACCTCAAGTTATCGTTGCGTGAACGTCAAAAGATTCGTCGCCGCAACCGCATCTATCAAGTGGCAATTCAGCTCTTTAAGGAAAATGGTTTTGATAAAACCACGGCTACTGATATAGCCCGAACCGCCCATGTCTCGAGGGGTACGTTTTTTAATTATTACCCATACAAAGAAGCAGTGCTGCTCGATTATGGTGCGTACATCGTCTCGAGTTTGAACGATGTGATCGAAGAACGCCGCCAAGCAGGATTGGATGCTGCTGCAATGCTCGAGGAACTCTGGCTCGAGTTGGCTCGAGTCACCCAAGAAGAACGCGATTTGATTCCGCCGCTAACGTATGAATTGATTAACCCAGATCCAATTCGCGCCAAGGCAGCCTATGAAGCCATGCCGCTTGCTAAGATCATCGAACCGCTCCTACGTGAAACCCATAAAATCCGTGATGATGTCAGCGTTGAGCGCATTGCTGCAACCATTGCTTACACTTTCTTGATGACTGCTTTGCGTTGGAGTGCGTTTCATCCCAACCGACCTGTCAAGGATGAATTGAAAAAAGCCCTGACACTGGTTTTGGATGGAGCGTACAAGCGGTAAGTAGCTGCTGGCTTCTAGCTTCTAGCTTCTAGCTGCTGGCTCGAGACTTTTAGGGATTGTTGAAAAATATCGTCTCAGGCACTCCCCACGCTCGTTACACTCGCGTTCCCCCTCAAAGAGGGGGACTGAAAAACCAAGACCCTGACGTATAGAACCCCTCTTTGAGAGGTCGAGCGAGCGACCATGCCCGTCAGGTGCGCGTTTATGGTTAAGACAAGCGAGGGGGAGTATGTGAGGCATTGCGTTTTTTTGATTTTCCCAATGAGAAGATTCCTTAAGTTGGTGTGAATAGGGCAAGGTATGCCTCGCCTGCATCCGCCAAAGCACTTAGCTCCTGCTTCTCACACAAGTTTTTTGGTATACCCAAATCTCGAGACCAACTTTGTACGATTCCCGACACCATCTCGAGACTAATGTGAGATAACCTATTCGTAGCACTTTAACCCAATCAACCAACGCATTCTCGAGAAACAAGCTAGAAGCTCATAACGAGAAGCTAGAAGCTAAAAAAGGGGAACTCATGAAAAAACAACGCTTACAAACCCTCGGCGCTCTGATGGCGCTGGCGCTGGTCAGCCTTGCCCTTGCCCAAAAAGGACAGGTCGTGGTTGGCAGTAAACTCGATTCCGAAGGGCAGGTTTTGGGGCAGATGATTAGCCTTGTCCTCGAGAATTCTGGTTTTCAAGTCAAACGCCAAATTCCAACAGGCAATACCTTTGTCACCCGTA
>JAAFJQ010000074.1 GCA_013298185.1 Deinococcales bacterium | reverse complement strand
GGACTGGCAAGTTTGTGGGCAGCCATGCACGACCCACAAACCTTTCCAATGGTTGTGGCTCAAAGCGGTGCGTTTCAAGGACAACCAAACACAACTTACAAACGCGGTGCAGCCGATTGGCTGACCGCACAACTCGAGGCTCAAGCAACCCTGCCACTACGCATCAGTGCCGATTGCGGCAGGCTCGAGTGGTTAATAGGCACGAACCGAAAATTTGCCGCGATGCTGCACCAAAAAGGCTACACACACCAGTACCTCGAGCGTCCAAGTGGACACAATTGGGTAACTTGGCGCAATGGCATCGCAACTCATCTCGAGTGGCATTTGGGTTTGTAAACGCCTAAGATATGGCTATGTCGTATAGCCAGTTTAACTTAGCAAGTGTGATCAAACAATTTGAATTGACGCTTTCACAAGCTGAGTCTTTACAAATTGACTTCGCGCCTATTTCGCCGTCCTTAGCTTTGACACATATGTTAGGTCTTGGAGCAAAGCTCGCCATGCAGCAGGCAACCGAGAAAGCTCGTAGTGAGTTTATGATTGCCCCGATTCTGCTCGAGGTGCGAAGTCTGGTACACGAAACTATTTCGGTCTTTAGTGGTGTTGAATTTAATGTGGATAGCGACCAAGGTCTGGTAGGAATCTGTGATTTTCTGTTTTCTCGGTCAAATCAACATTTTTTCCTAGAAGCACCAGTCTTAACTGTTGTCGAAGCCAAAAACGAAAACTTCAAGCAGGGCATTGCACAAGCGGCTGCTGAAATGGTGGCAGCTCAGATTTTTAATCAACGTGAAGGAAAGCCAATTCCAACCTTGTATGGCGCTGTGACAATTGGCAATGAATGGCAATTTATGATGCTCGAGGGTAAACATTTATCAGTGGACAATCGTTTTTATGACCTTGATGATTTACCGAGCATCCTTGGGATTTTGGTGGCGATGCTGCGCTGAAATTACCTCGGCTCAAGGAACGACAATGGATTGGTAAATGGGTTTCGCATTGGGGTATAACCGGTTAATTCCATATAACCCACGCCTTTGGTTGTTCCGTTCACATCTATTGCGCCTTCATAATAATTAAAACCTGCTGTGGCTCGAGCTTCGACTTCTTGGGCGTCTGCTACGGGTCGAATCATCAGCGCAGTACCATCTTTGAGGCGCACATACCAGCGCACGGGGTAACGCCCACCGCTGGGTGATTGCCAATAGTCCCACGGAATCATTTCAAAATCGCGTTCTTCTTTGGTGCTGCCGTCTGGCATGACAATGCTGGCAAATTTGTCCGAAACGCCACCTTTTTCGTTACGAACACGGTAAATCATGATGTCGCGCCCATCCTCGAGGTTCATACTCATCCAATCCCAACGCGGGGCAAAACTAGCACTGCCATCGCCTGCATCTGAGCCAACTCCGCCGCCCCATTGGTGATCGAGCCATGCAATACCGCCGACAGGTTCGCCGTTGTATGTACCAGAAATCTCGAGGCGGGTAGCGCTATAGTAGTACATTCGCCCAGTCTCGAGGTTGCCACTCCAGCCAGGTCCGTGGATGGCTTCGGGGCGCAAGGGGCGCATTTTTAAGTCTACGGTTTCCTTGCCTTTGATGTTGAATTTGGCAGTGTAAACCCCGTTGTCCTCTCGAGCCATACGCCAGTCGCCCAGCCCAACATTCATGCGTTTGGTATCAGCAAAACCAACATTCACAGCAATCTCTGGTTTTGCCCTTGGCACAGTGCTGTATTCGGTGCTTTGGTACTTTCCAGATTGCTTATCCACAATGCTGTAATGCCCAAAGAACAAGGCATTGGGGAACTGAGCCGCCAAATTATAAGGCGCACTTTCTGGGATATAGACCTGAAAAATCGCGGCAGCAATGCCCTTTGTACCTGTTTTGGTGGTCAGATGAGCGTTTAAGTACCACCACTCGACTGGAGCTTGATGCGCCCCTTGGTCTTTGAGTGGATCGGGTTTACGTTCAACAAAAGACTCGAGTGAACGCACCGAAGCTGGAGCGCAAGCCACAAGCAAAGCCGCTAATCCTAGGAAAATTCGTTTCATGGCTCGAGTTTACGCTGTCAGAGCAATTTGAGTTGCAAGCCAGCTCACGGAATAAAACCAGCCATCACCACTAAGTATCTCCCGCTTTCATTTTAGATTTTTCAAAAAGCGGCAAATCTGTCATTTCAGCGTGAGATACGCTGCCCTTACTCCCGTTCGTCGGAAATGTTTTAGCAAAAGGCGCTAAAACATTTCAGGGAGGTACTTAATTCAGCACTTGAGGCAAAATCATTGTAAAGGTACTGCCCAGACCTCGCGCACTCGAGACTTTGATGCTGCCGCCGTGGGCTTCAACAATCCGCTGGGCAATCACCAAACCCAAACCTGTTCCGTTGGGGTTGTACTCTGGGTTCTCGAGTTTACCAAAAGGCAAAAAGAGTTTAGGAATGTCAGCTGGCGCAATGCCAATACCGGTGTCTATCACCCGAAGCTCGAGGTGATCGCCTGTGTCCAGTGCTTCGATGATGATACTGCCGCCCGAATCAGTGAATTTCAGCGCATTGGTGAGTAAGTTTTGCAGCACTTGACGCAGTTGGCGCTGGTCGGCAGCAATCGGCAGTGCTTGCGGAGCGCGGACGTTGAGTTCGACATTTTTTTCTTTGGCTTGTTCCGCAAAATCACGCATACATGAACGTGCCAATTCATCCAAATCAAACAGGGTACGCACCACAGGTCTTGCACCTGCCTCGAGCTTAAAGAAATCCAGCAAATCGGTGGTGACCAAATTTAAGTGCTTGGCTGCCCCTTCAAGTTGCTCGAGTTGTTCGCGTTGTTCGCTATCCAACTGAGAATTTTCCAAGGTATCAGAAATCCAAAGAATCACGCTTAAAGGTGTCCGGAGTTCATGGGCAAGCTGAGCAAGGTACTGATTCTGGATTTTTTCAGAGCGCTCGGCGGCTCGCTTGGCATCGTTCAGGAGTGCTTCGGCTTGCACTTGGCTACTAAAATTCATTTTTCCAGCCAACTCGAGCATGGCGCGTTCCAAGTTTTTACTCTGGTCTTTGAGGTCGCGCAGTTCCACCCGCAAACGCTGGGACTCGAGGTGGGAATCCCGAGCAGCTTGCAGGATTTTGGTTTGCTCGTTGAACTTACCGCCCAGAATCTCGAGCAATAAAAAAGCCCGGTCTTCACTGTGAACAGCCGTAGCTTCAAAGGCTTGTTCGCTGCCCTTGCCGGTTGGCTCGAGCCAAACCCCAGAGCGTAAACGCCCGATTTTTTCTTCTGCCCAAAAAACCCGAGCATCAATTAAAAAATTATCCAAAAAAGGCGATTCAGCCGCATTCAAACGCCCATTTGGGATCAGGTGCTGCATCCATTTTGGAGCTTTGGTCAGCAGCAGCAACTCGCCCGAGAGCATCCATTCAAAAGCAATAAAGCCAGCGCTTTCCAAGAGTTCACTGGGGATGGTGTTCATGATTTGGCTCGCTTTAACATCAATTCAGCCAAATGATAAAACGCCGATTCGACATTCTCGCCACTTAAAGCACTGGTTTTCAGGACATGAATCCCAATTTGCTCGAGTTGTTTCATATCCACCCGCCATTCGTTCTCGAGGTCTGATTTGTTGATCAGTAAATATGCTGGCAATGCCCCAAAACCCTCGATGGCTCGAGCGTGGAGCTTAAGGCATTCATCTATGGTTTGAGCGCGGGTGCCATCTGCCACCAAAAAATACCCAGCCATGCCACGAAGGTAAGTGGTTTGGACTTTTTGATAGGCATCTTCGCCGTTGATGTCCCAAATCATCAGGTTGGCATTGCCTTGTTCGGTACGCACCAATTTTTTTTCGATACGCACCCCAACCGTGGTGTGGTACTGCCCAGAATAGATGCTATGCACATACCGAGCAATCAGGCTGGATTTACCCACCGCCGAGCCGCCAAGTAAACACATCTTAAATTGTAAAACCGATTCTTGAGTCATTTTTTCTCCGCTTCCACAAATTCAACTGCCCTCGAGTCTACCCCAGAAATCCCAGATAAGCCTCTGGCAATCAGTTTAGCGCGTTTCACCCAAGCTCCGGTGGCTTGACCACTAAGCACCAACATGCTGCCACGCAGCTCAACAGCAGTACTGCTGGCTGGCTCGAGGGCAATTCGCGCCCGCTCGAGAATCAGTTGAGGTTCTAAAGACTGGTATTCGCCCCAGACTTGCTTGACATTAGGGTAGCCCAAGGAATCCAAAACCACCTGCGGTTCACGAGCCAGTGGGTCGCGCAAACCAACCAAACGACTTTGGCTATCTTCGATAATCAAATAGCCCGGCTCGAGCCTAAGCGCTTCTAGGGCATCACCCCAACGGGTTGCCTGATAGGCATTCCAGCCCCACCAAACCAAGCCAAGCACCAAGGCAACCCCAAGCACAGGCGGCGCAAAACGCCAAGCTGAATTCGAGTTTGATTTTTTCTTTTGGGCTGGCTGCTCCATATAGACGGTTGCCAAGCAAGTCTCGAGGATTGGTTTAGCAGCTTCAAAAACACTGGTATCACCAACAAATCCGCTTAAATCATCAGAAAAGCGCAATTGAATTGTCTCGAGCGCCACCGCCAAATTATCGGCGTATTCGGCAGGAGGTGTACCGCGCACAGCCGCCGCAATCGCAGCGTGAGGCGAAGTTTCGACCAGCATCGTCAGGTCGCCAATTTTGAAGGTACGGATGGTGGCATCGCCCATCTGAAAACTGTCTCGAGCAAAATCTTGGATGGCGGTCAGCATGGCAGACACCAAATCAGCTTCACCAGAATTGACCCCAGCCTGCTCGAGCAGCAAACCGGTTTCGCGGTGAATCAGCAATACCTGCTCAACCCGGTACTGCACGGTATGGTACAAAACAATCTCAGCAAAAGGCTTACCTGTGCGCCAAGACTCGAGCCGCCAAGCGAAACTGCGCGGCGAAACCGAGACATCCAGCACCCGATTAAAGTTCTCAAAGGTTCGCTCGAGCAAGCTCAGCACCACCCGCCGAATGGTTGGCATCAAGACTGGAAAAAGCGCATCCGCAAGACCTTCGGGGTTGGCTCGCACCGATTCAAACAAGGCTTTTTCGATGGTTGGCGCGAGAACTCGAGCAAAGCGTTGGTCTTTAGAAGCCACATTGAGGGCTTCGCTTAAGACTTCGGCGATTTCAGCGACCCGCACTTCTGGGTCATTCAAGCGATGCTCGACGGAGCCAAGTCGCTGGCGCTCCTCGACCAATAAGACTTCACGCAAGGCATCAAACGAAGCGCCTGAACCATCGGCAACAGGCGACTTGGCTTGAGGCTCGGCGTGGACTTGAGTCACCCTCTCAATCCGCCTCGAGTTGTTGAGCCAAGCTGACCATCAGCGCCGCCAATTTGGCACGGTCTTTAAGACGCAGTGCCTCGAGGTCAGACATGGCTTGGTCATGCTGGGCTTGGAGTTTATTCACTTCGGAGTCAAGCAGTTTATTCAAACGATTGGCTTCGCTGTTCAGCGCCTTATCTTGGCGCTGGCTTTCGGCTCGAATCCGTGCCTCGAGGTCATCGCGGGTCGCTGCCAATTCACGCTCCAAGTCCTCGGAGCGTTTCTCGAGGGCAGTGATACGGGCTTCGGCAGCTGCCAATTCTTTACTGAAATTACGCTGCTGCTCGCCGAAAAGAATATCTCGGACTTGCTCGAGGCTTTGGTCTAGGCTGACCGCAGGGGCAGAAGTTGGTTTTGTCGCCATGCTCGATACAATACTGCATTGTCATGGTTTTGTGCAGCAATGACCCAAAAAGAATTCCTGCCACCGTTCACACATACCGACTTAGTCTGCGGGTAAATCTATGTACAAACGCTCAAGCGACAATTCAAATTGGATGCTCGACAAGTACAATTTTGCTGCACCGGAAAAAGACTGGTAACGCCAAGAGTTGTCTTCGGCTCTCGAGTAGACTTCGGCAAACGGCTCAGATTGAGAAAGCAAGACATACTGCTCGAGACTTGGGATGGTTTGGTAATTCTGCCATTTCTCGCCGCGATCAAAAATTTCTGTGGTACTTGATAACACTTCAAAAATGATAATCGGATGACGTTTAACTCGAGCAGAGTCAGTCACATCTTCTCGGGAAATATAAACATCAGGATAATAACCCACATCTTCGGGAGTACGAATCAAAACATCACTGGCGTATAAGCGATAACCCGCCGCTCGAGCCACTGATTTCAGAGCCATGATTAACTCGAGAATCACATGGTTTTGCTTATCCGTACCGCCAGCCATGACAAACAGATTACCATCCACAAATTCATGACGATCAAAACTCGAAACCTCAAACTCGAGGAATTGGTCAAATGTTAAAGCAGTTTTGACAGGCGCGGAACGCATAAGCCATTGTACCACGTTGACACATCCGCCCCAAATTCGTACACTAACCACTGCAACGACGAGGACAGTACCTCGAGAGTACGACCCACAGCGAACGGCGGACGGTGAGAGCGCCGATGGAAACGAACTCGAGCGAAGATCACCTTTGAGCAATACGGAAGAAAGAGACGGCGGTGACCCGCCGTGCAGTCTTGAGTAGAACCGTTCGGGTGCGCCCGATACAGCGCAGACCAACTTTTAAGTTGGTGCAAAGGCTCGAGAACCGCGAGGCTCGAGTGAAGTTGGGTGGTAACGCGCAGAACACAGCGCCCCAGCATGACGCATCAAGCGTCTGTTGGGGTTTTTTATTTGGAGGATTTATGTTTGAAATCAAATCATTTTTTCGAGGAGGTGGCTGGTTTGGATTGCTTTTCTTTGTTTTTCAAGCCCTCTTTCCATTCGTCATTCAATCACAAGTTGAAGTTGATTTCACAAACCGAATAAATTCTCAAGAATTAGCAAGCCTTGGAATTATCTCGAATGACCTAGAGAAAAAGTCCAAGGAAACTGCTTTTTCGATTACTGGTGTAAATTATACAATTTACTATAGAAACAATAATTCTTACCAAAAAGATTTTCAGTCTGCTAGTTTTAGGCAATTTATCTATAATTCATTCATTCCATTATTCTTTTTATTATTTTATCTAGCAGAATTCTTTTATCAGAAAAACAATCTTCTTTCTTCCATGATTGCTTCGTACTCGGGTGTTTTTTTTACATTTTTATCTTTGTTTTTTGTAGTTATTGATGAAATAGGTCTAATTAGGATTTTCTTTAGAAATACACTCGAGAAAATACCTTCGATTCAAAGTTATGGGAATTATTCGATAACTTTGGTGGTTGTTTCTGCCTCTATTTTGTTCTCTATTGGCTTCGTTACTTACAATGACCAAAGAATTAAGAAGATGAAAAACCAGTAGACAAATTCAATCAGAATTTCTTGATGAATAACGTAATTTTTCGATTCATATCATCTCAAAGGGCGAGGCTCGCCTCGCCCATACGGTCAACTAAAAAGTTTTTTATGCACAACGTTTTAACAATTCAAAACCAATCAACCGTAGGGGCGACCCTTGTGGTCACCCTGCCACACAACGTTTTCTCGAGGAACACCAAAAAACAAATGCAAATTTTAATGGAAAATTCAAATCACGTTCTCTCACGCGGGAGGGTACAAGACCCTCCCCTACGAAAAACTACAAGGGCTTTATGGACAACGTTTTGACAATTCAAAACCAATCAACCGTAGGGGCATTCCCTTTTAGTTGCCCTGCCACACAATGTTTCTCGAGGATGACCAAAACAGTAAATGCGAAACCCAAAGGGAAATTATGAAAATAGTAGCTCTAAACCTGACCGCTTTTCGTTGTTTTCAAGAAAAAATAATCATGTTCCATCCAAATCTAACTGTTTTTGTTTCTGAAAATGGGGGTGGAAAGACAGCCGTCCTTGAAGCAATCAATTTCCTCCTGAGCCGCATGGCAACAGGCTTGATTCAGCGTGATGGCAAAGCAATGACGGCGAATGACATTCCGGTCAGTCAAGATCAACAAAGCGCAGATAAGGCACAAATTTCCCTTTCCTTGTTTTTACCCACACGAGCCGCAACCATGTTGGTCGCAATCAAAGCCAAAGATAAAAGCGTTAAAAAAGTTTATCCGCAATTTGAATACGATGCAGAACTAGGAATACCCAGCCAAAGTCCACAAGATGTTGCCAAGTTAAAACAAAATTTTAATGAGTACATCAACGGTCTGCTCGAGGCGGAAAGAAATGGCAATCCATACTCGCTTCCATTGGTTCGTTATTACGGCACAAACAGGGTTTTTATGGCAGAAGTTGAACGCCGAACTGACTTTCGTAAACAATTTAGGCGTTTCGAGGCTTTTGAAGGTGCATTTGGCGCAAGCAGCAATTTTCGCGCCATTTACGAGCGTTTTGATTACCTCGAGCGGCTCGAGCATGAAGCGCAACGCGAACGCAGAGATTTTAGTTATGAATTACCAGACTTAAAAGTCATGCGCGAAGCTGTAAGCGTCATGTTACCTGAGTTTTCCAACCCACGTACCAAACTTAAACCATTGCAATTTGTGATCGATCAAACTCTCGAGAACGGAGAAATCAAAACCCTGAGACTCGGGCAACTCAGCGATGGTTTCCGCACCATGTTGGCGCTGGCGATGGATTTATCATTGCGGATGGCACAAGCCAATCCATTTGACCAAACAGGCATAAATCCGTTGCACCAACAAGCCATTGTGATTGTTGATGAAATTGATTTGCATTTGCATCCAAGCTGGCAACAACGCATTCTCGAGGATTTACGGCGAACTTTTCCCAACACACAATTCATTGTCAGCACCCACAGCCCACAAGTGCTTTCTACAGTGCCGGCTGAATGTATTCGGATTATCGAAAACGGGCAGATATTTACTCCAACTGGCACAGAAGGCGCTGAGTCAAATCGAATTCTGAAACGAATTTTTGGAGTAGACCCCAGACCACAGAACAATGCAGCCACAAAAGAACTCAGCGAATACCTTCAACTTGTGTACAGCAATCAATGGGAATCAGAACGGGCGAGTACATTGCGTCAAATCCTCAACACGCGCTATAGCAATGAAGAACCAGCTTTACTAGAAGCGGATTTGTACATTGAAAACCAAAAGTGGGAGAAAGCAAATCAATGAAACCAATCTTAAAAAATCCTACTCCACCAGAATCATTGATTCAGTACACCAAAAATAATCCTCGAGCCAGTTGGGAGCAGTTAAGGAACGAAAATCCCAGTCCTTACAACCCCATCAGAATTCAAATTGTGCAAGACCAATTCAAGCTATGCGCTTATTGTGAATGTCAGATTGATGCAGAGCAAGCCATGTCAACCCGAATTGAACACTTTCATCCCAAATCTGATACTTCAAACCCAAACATAAACTGGGCGTTACTTTGGGAAAACATGATTGGTGTCTGCAACGGCGGAGATAACCCGCACTTAGCAAATTATCTGCCACCACTTCCCCAAAACCTGAGTTGTGATTCGCACAAAAATCATGTGATACAAAATGGAAAACTTAATGAAAACTGCGAGGGTTTTATACTCAATCCACTTGAAGTAATTGCTTTCCCTATTTTACTGCAAATTAACCGAGCCAATGGGTTTTTCGAGCCAAATGAAATTACTTGTCAAGGTGTTACTTTCACAAATAATCAATTTACAACGACATACGAATTAATAAATAACACCATCAAATCTCTAAATCTGAATTGTGACCGTCTAGCACAACAAAGGCTGCTTATCATTCGAGATATAGAAAAAAACAAGCGTTCATGGCAAAAATTGGATCGTAATGTCAATGAGAATTTGCTTAGTCGGTATTTGAATTTTCATTGGCGACCTTTTTTTACAACCATTCGATTGTGTCTTGGGCAAGTTGCAGAACAATACTTACAAACCATTCAATTTAGAGGTTAGAAATTATTCTATTCGCATCGTCTCAAACGGCGAAGTATGCCTCGCCCCTACGGTCAACAAAAAGGGCTTTTATGCACAACATTTTGACAATTCAAAACCAATCAACCGTAGGGGCGACCCTTGTGGTCGCCCTGCCACACAACGTTTTCTCAAGGAACACCAAAAAACAAATGCAAATTTTAATGGAAAATTCAAATCACATTCTCTCACGCGGGAGGGTACAAGACCCTCCCCTACGAAAAACCACAAGGGCTTTATGCACAACGTTTTGACAATACAAAACCAATCAACCGTAGGGGCGAACCTCTGTAAGTTTCAATCTAGTTTATTTGTGTCTTACTTTCGTAGCTGCTTCGTAGCAATATCAGAATGCTCTGCTAGGACGGCATTTCTCGAGATGATGTAAAAGTCTATCTAAACCCGAATTTATTGTTTAACGCGAAAAAGGATTTTATGAATGAATCTTCAAAAACTTCAAATTGGAAAAATTGGATTGTTCCCATAATTTCTCTTCTCGTTGCAATTTTAGCAACTATTGCAGCTCTCAATCAAAAACAGGTTTCAGTCGAATTTTTAGAACGTAATTATACTCACAAACTTAACTTGGCAGTTGATGGCTATTATGCAGATGTATGGAGAAATAAAAAATTTACGGATGATGCAAAAAAATTATATGCTTCATACGAGAATAATGAATCGACTTTATCATTATCACGAATTCGAGAATTGATCTATTATTCTCCATGTATTTTCAATTTCTTATTTAGCTTTGTCTTGGGATTTTTGGTAAACACTGGGAAAAAAATAAATAAGATTGTTATAACCAGTTTAGTTATTTTATATCCTATAATTATAATCTTTTTTGGTATAATTGATTATTTTTTTCTAAAAACATTGTTTTTTGGAGATTTTTTACAACGCTTTCCCGATGTAAGCGGATATAAAATTTCGGAGGTTCATTTTTATGTGTTCATTTTCTTTATTTTGAGTTTCTTTATCAGAAATTCAATAATGAAAACAAAACTATAGCACCTTTCAAACCTCTAAATCTTCACAAGTTCTAATCTAAATCATATTCTCTCACTGGGCGAATACAAGATTCGCCCCTACGCTAAAACGGGGTTGTTATGAAATTCAATGAAGTCAGTCCACAAGTCAGCTACAAAGATGTCGAAAGCACCGTCCTCGAGTTCTGGAAGGCTCGAGACATCTTTGGTCAAACCACTTCCCGCCCTGCTCCTTCTGGCGAATTCGTTTTTTACGAAGGTCCGCCCACCGCCAACGGTCAACCTGCCATGCACCACGTTCTGGCTCGAGCTTTTAAGGATATTTTTCCGCGTTTTAAGGTGATGAAGGGTTTTCATGTCACCCGCAAAGGCGGTTGGGATACGCATGGTTTGCCCGTTGAAATCGCAGTTGAGAAGAAAATGGGCATGAAGGGTCGTAATCATGGTTCATCCCGCGCTGAACTCGAGGAATTTAATCGTTTGTGCCGCGAGAGTGTTTTTTCTAACATCAAGGATTGGAATTATTTCACCGAACGCCTCGGCATGTGGGTTGACCTCGAGAATGCCTATGTGACCTATAAGAATGAGTACATCGAATCGGTTTGGAATCTACTGAAACGCCTGTGGGATAAGGGCTTGGTCGAGCGTGATTTCAAGGTCGTGCCTGTTTCGCCGCGCATTGGTAGTACCTTATCGAAAGCTGAATTGGGGGATGAGAACTCGTATCAGATGGTGGATGACCCAAGTGTCTATGTCCGTTTGCCTGTGAAACTCGAGACCACGCCTGAAGCCTTAAAAACCAGTCTCGAGGCGCAGGGTGTGGATTTATCTAAACTCGAGCAACCCGCTTTGATTGTCTGGACGACCACCCCATGGACACTGCCGAGCAACACCTTGGCAGCCGTCAATCCAAACCTCGAGTACGCCCTGTGCAGCAGCCCGATGGGTCATATCATCATTGCCAAGAACGCTGTGGAAAGAATCTCGAGCCTCCACAAAGATGCCCCGCCACTTGAAGTGCTGGCAACTTTCAAAGGCGAACTGATGCACTTCTGGCAGTACGAGCAACCATTCCCCGAGGTTTTTGCTGAACTCGAGTTGAACACCGAGAAATTCGCTCCCCCGAAGCCCTCAGCCGTAGGGGCGGGGCTTGCCTCGCCCCACCCAAGGGCGCACATCGTTGTCCTAGCCGATTTCGTCGGCGACGAGGATGGTTCTGGTCTGGCGCACCAAGCCCCTGTGTACGGCGCGGAAGACCTCGAGGTTGGTAAATCCTATGATTGCGTTTTGTGCTTTGGCACGAACGGCAATGGCATCATGCAAGTCACCGATGAGCGCGGTAAGTTCTTCAAGGATGCCGATAAGGGCTTAATCAAAACCATGAAGGAACGCGGTCTGATGTACCACGCTGGTACGCTAAAGCACCGTTATCCGTTCCATGACCGCACGGGCGATCCGATTCTGTACTTTGCTCGTCCGAGTTGGTTTATTCGCACCAATAAAATGGCGCAGCGCATGTCCGAAACCAATCAGCAGATCAACTGGGTGCCTGAACACATCAAAGATGGTCGCTTTGGCAAATGGCTCGAGGGCAATGTGGATTGGGGCATCTCCCGCGAGCGTTATTGGGGTTCGCCATTGCCGTTTTGGGTTTCCGAAGATGGCAAGGATTATGTTTGTATCGGCTCGGTCAAAGAACTCGAGCAGCTTATGGGCAAGCAACTCGAGAATGAGGATTTACACCGTCCGTACATTGATGATGCCACCTTTGAACGAAATGGCAAGAAGTACACTCGAGTTCCTGAAGTGCTGGATGTCTGGTTTGATTCTGGTGCCATGCCTTATGCCCAGTGGCATTTGATGCTCGAGGAGAATGGCGCGGCACAAAATCTCGAGACGTTTGAGAAGCACTTCCCTGCTGATTACATCTGCGAGGCAATTGACCAGACTCGAGGTTGGTTTTACAGCCTTCACGCCATTGGCACGTTGCTGTACGATCAACCTGTCTTTAAGAACGTGATTTGCCTCGGGCATTTGGTGGATGAAAAAGGCGCGAAGATGTCCAAATCCAAAGGCAATGTGGTCGAACCGCTGCCTGCCTTTGATAAGTTCGGCGCGGATTCGGTGCGTTGGTACATGTTCACGGGTTCTGAACCGGGTGACACCAAGCGCTTCTCGGAGCGTTTAATCGCCGAGGCGCAACGTGGTTTTATCAATACGCTTTGGAATGTCTACAGTTTTTTTGTTTTGTACGCCAACCTCGATAACCCAGATTTGAATGCTGCCCCGCCACTCGAGCAGCGCCCTGAGATTGATCGTTGGCTGATCTCGAGGCTCGAGGGTCTGACCCAAACCGTGACTGATGCCCTGAATCGCTATGATGCGCGGCGCGGCGGCAAGGCGCTCGAGGCGTTTGTGGATGAGCTATCCAACTGGTATGTGCGCCGTAACCGTCGTCGTTTCTGGTCGCAGGATGGCTCGGTGGATGTTAGTGCCTATGCCACGCTGTACGAGGCGCTGGTGACTGTCACCAAATTGGCTGCTCCATTCACCCCGTTCTTAGCCGAGAGCCTGTATCAGAATTTAGTGGTTGGGCTTGACTCGAGCGCTCCTGAAAGTGTGCATTTGTGCAGCTTCCCAGAGTTCAACGCGGCACGTTATGACCAGAAACTCGTTTCGGAAATGCAGGTCGTGATTCGCACCGTGGATTTGGGACGGGCGGCTCGAGGGCAAGCAAATCTGAAACTTCGTCAACCCTTGTCTGAGGTGATGCTCCGCGCTCGAGAAGCGGCGGATAATGCAGCGCTCGAGCGGTTCTCGGAGACCATTGCCGAGGAACTGAATGTAAAAGCCGTCAAACTGCTCGAGGAAGGCACAACCCTGATTTCGTATAACCTCAAACCGAATTTGCCTACGCTTGGACGTAAGTACGGCAAGAACATTCCCGCAATTCGCACTGCGCTTTCTGAAGGCGACTCGAGCAAAATCGTTGCACATGTCAACAAAAGCGAGAACTTCACGCTCGAGACTTCAGATGGTGCTTTTCTACTCGAGCCAGCCGATGTGCTGGTGGATGCCAAATCCCCTGAGGGTTTCGCGGCTGTCGAGCAGGATGGTTTGTTGGTGGCGTTTACCACTGAACTGACCAAGGATTTGATTCTCGAGGGCTTGGCTCGGGATTTGCTCCGCGCTGTGCAACAAGGGCGCAAGGATGCTGGCTTAGAAGTTTCTAACCGTATTGCCCTAAGGCTCGAGTTATCAGGCGATTGGCTCGAGGCTGCCAAGGCTTGGGAGGCAACGCTGCGTGAAGATACGCTTTGTGATTCGCTCGAGTACGCCTCTCCCCTACCCACAGATTTTATTGTTCAGCTCGAAGAAGGACAGTTTGGATTGAGTAAAGTATCACCTTGAGAGTTAGGAGTTCTGCCTATGCCTACGGCTAGGCAGAACGACCTTTTGTTTGTGCTAACCTAAGGTTCAAATGCTCGACCGCAAGCGCTTACAAAATTCAACGCCACCAGTTAGGCAATGGTTGCTACTGGGTTTATTGGCAATCCAAGCCATTGTTGTTGCAGTGATGGCGATGATAGCTCGGAGCAACACCACAACACTACAACTCGACAATGCCAAAACAGTGATGACTCATGTTTCCGAAAATGTGTTGAAACGAACCCAACAGTTTTTACTGCCTGCCGAACACACCGCTCAAGTAGCGCAAGGCATGTTATCAAGCAATGTTTTACAACCATTTTCTGAACCATTTCAAACATTGATGCTCGAGCAATTGCAAGCAGTACCTCAGCTGACAGGGATGTATTTCGGGTCTGTGCTTGGCGAGTTTATCTTTGCTTATCGAACCGCAACTGGCTTTCGTGTCAAGGAAATTCGCATTCAACCAACGCGGCGTGTAAATTTTAAGAACCACAATCAATCCTTGAAATTGATTTCTCGAGAAGTTGTTGCAAGTGATAACTTTGAACCACGTTCTCGCCCTTGGTACAAACAGGCGCTTGAGCAAAATCGCCTTGTTTGGACGAATCCGTACATGTTTTTCACAGCGCAAAAACCAGGGATTACAGCCGCCATTCCCGTTACCCGAGAAGGTGGTCAAACGATTGGCGTAGTTGGGGTTGACATTGAAATTGCAGTGCTGTCAAAGTTTATTGAACAAATCCCAACCAGTCCATTTGGAACTGCGTTTATCACCACAAATAAAGGTGAAGTGGTGGGAATGTCGCAACTTGAGCAGCGATTGCCAAAGAACAGTCGTGACTTGCCAAAACTTTCAGATGTGGGATCCAAATCAGCTTTAGCGTTACAAGCACTGAGTAACAGTCAAGCTGGTTTGCAACAATATCAAATTGATAATATCGGCTGGGTTGGTTTAACGCTGCCATTGCTGGTCAACCAAGATGCCACTTGGTCATTGGGCATTCATGCACCAAGGTCTGACTTTGTTGGTGCTACTGAAAAAATTTTTAATCACCAACTCTGGCAAACCTTGTTGACCCATTTGCTGGTCTTTGTGATAGCAATTCCACTGATTTGGACGATTTCTGCGCCAATCGAAACTTGGTATAGACGTGCCACCACCGATGAATTAACCCAATTGCTCAATCGAACTGAGTTTCTGGTTAGAGCCAAGAAAACCTTACGTCAGACCAATCAATCTGGTGTGATGGTGATGTTTGATTTAGATCGTTTCAAAAACATCAATGATGTCTTTGGGCATGATGCTGGTGACAAAGTCCTAAAGTCAATAGCTCAGCGTTTGCGCGAGCGAGTGCGAGCCAATGATGTGGTGGCACGATTCGGTGGTGACGAATTTGCTATTTTTCTACCAAATATCTCACTCAAGACCGCCCAAGACCGACTAGAGACGTGGCGCAACGAGATTATTGAACCTTTCAAGCGATTCCTCAGTGTCAGTGTTGGCATCGCTGGAATTCACCCCAGCGATGATATTGAATCAAAAATCATCGAAGCCGACCAAGCATTACTGGCTGCAAAAAATTCTGGAAAAAATCGTATCATCAGCACATGATTGTGCAAATCAAAACCTTCAATCAGGACTGGTTGAACCTGCGCCATAAACTCTGGTCAGATACTACCCTTGAAGAACACCATGAAGAAATAAAAGAATGGCTGAGCAACCCTGACAACTGCACTCAATTTCTGGCGTATTTGAGTACAGGACAAGCCCTTGGTTTTGCCGAAGCCTCCATCCGCCATGAGTACGTCAATGGCACAGCCTCCAACCCTGTCGCGTACCTCGAGGGGCTTTACGTTGAGCCAGAAGCACGGCGCTCAGGGTTAGCGGCGCAACTGGTAGAAGCCGTTGCCGCTTGGGGACAATCAAAAGGCTGTTTAGAACTGGCTTCGGATGTCGAACTCGAGAATCAAATCAGCCAAGATGTTCATAAGGCACTGGGTTTTGTTGAAACTGAAAGGGTTGTCTTTTTTGTCCGTTCATTGGTGAATAAGTCCGAATGACCTCGAGCCACTGGTTTAGCTCAAAGCTCATAGCCCACCAAATTAAT
>JAAFJQ010000073.1 GCA_013298185.1 Deinococcales bacterium | reverse complement strand
TCTTTAACAACAGCGAAAAGTGTTTAGCCGCCTGGGAAACTCAAGTCACGGCATTGTTTCAGCGTGGACGACAAGAACTTGATTATGCCAAGCGCCTTGCCATCACCCAACAAGTCCAAGATGTACAAAGCAATTTCCAAGCCATGATTTACTTGGTTTCGCCAAATGTGCATTTCACTTGGAATGCCAGAGCGCGAGGTGAGTACCCAAATGCAATTGCCGGTTCACTCAATGGCTCGAGGGATTTAGCACTGACTTGGATTGCACAGTAATGAAGGCTATGAGCTGTGAGCCATGAGCTATGAGCCAACTCGAGCCAGTAGCCGTAGGAATTTATGATTGCCGTGAATCCTCCATCCAATGCCGTTGCCAAAAGTCGCTTTCAGGTGACTTGGGAGCAGTTTCGTAAACACCAACTGGCGGTCTTTGGGGCAATTATTCTTGGGGCATTGTACATCGGTGCGTTGTTTGCTGGATTCATTGCACCGTATGGTTTATCGGAGTACAGCACCGATACCATCACCAAATTCCACCCGCCAACTCGAGTTCATTTTGTTAAGGATGGTCAATTGGTTGCACCTTTTGTGTATGCGACTCGCTTTGAAACTGACCCCGTGAGTTTTGCACAGACTTTCACTGAAACCAGCATAGCTTGTCCAATTCAGTTTTTTGTGCGGCGCTCGAGTCAACCGTATTTGTTGTTTTTTCTGATTCCCAGCGATTTGCGTTTATTTGCGGTTGACCCGCCCTGCCATGTGTTTTTGTTAGGTGCTGATTACTATGGGCGGGATGTGTTCACACGGCTTTGGTTTGGCGCTGGCATCAGCTTAACCATCGGCTTGTTTGCCGTATCGCTTTCCACGCTGCTTGGTTTGATTTTCGGTGGGTTGGCAGGTTACTACGGCGGTTGGGTGGACAATGCCATCATGCGCCTGATTGAAATTATTGGAGCGATTCCGGGCTTATTTTTGCTGCTGACCTTGACGGCTTTACTGCCACAAAGCCTCGACCCGATTCTGGTGTTTTACGGAATTATTTTTTTACTTGGCGCAATTGGTTGGGGAACTTTAGCTCGCACGGTGCGTTCACAGATCATGGCACTGCGCGAATCGGACATGATTCAAGCGGCTACAGCCCTTGGAGCATCCGAGGCTCGAGTGATTGCAGTGCATATGCTACCGACTTCTTTTTCGCTTCTGATTGTTGGCTTATCGCTTGGGATTCCCGCTGCGATTCTGGCTGAAAGTGGCTTATCTTTTCTAGGACGAGGTATCCGCGAACCCGCCTCGAGTTGGGGTTTAATGATTGCCCAAGCCCAAGAAGGTGGTTTTGCCAGCATCGCTTACCGCCCGTGGGTTTTAATTCCTGGTTTTTTTATTGTCCTGACTGTGCTTTCTTGGCAATTTTTGGGCGATGGTTTGCGCGACGCACTTGACCCACGAAAAAGGCAATAGAGCTGTGAGCTGTGAGCTTTGAGCTTTGAGCTTTGAGCTTTGAGCTGTGAGCTGTGAGTAACCAACGATGAATTCTTTTCTGCTCGAGGTTGCTACCCCTCGAGCCTCCTCCAAAGGCGATGTACTGCCCACATCGCTAAGTAAAAAAACCCCTCTCTCGAGGGGCTTTTCTTTGACCTTTTGCCTTTTGCCTTTAACCTTACTTTGGTTCATTCAAAATCGTGATTCGACCTTCGACCTTGGCATCAATGGTTTTCAAGGCTTGGAAGTATTCGGTCATGACGGTGTAATCAGGGAAATACGTGTCTAAACGAGCGCCTTTGGCATCTTTTAAGACGGTAAAACCATCGCCGCCGGCTGCCACAAAGTTATTGGTCACCAGCTTATAGACTTTGGTTTCATCCAGTGGCACGAAACCATCTTTGGCGTTGCCAGTTTCGACTTTGACGATTCTCGAGCCGGGTTTTTGCGCCAAGTCAAAGGTGTAACGCGCTCCTGCCACATGACAAAAACGCCCTGCGCCAGCTTCCCATTGTGAAACACCGTTCTCGAGAGCAGCACGGAATTCTTTACCGGTCACATCCATCACAAAAAGGGTGTTGCCAAAAGGTTGCACATCAATCAGTTGCCCTTGGGTGACAGAACCAGCTTCGATGCTGGCGCGAACACCACCACCATTTTGCAACGATAATGTGGTGTTGTAATTGCGGGTTTTCCATAAGTTAGCATCAGCAATCACGTTGCTTAGATTGGTTTCGCGCTTACGAACATCGGCGCGGTCGCCATTGAGGCGCACAGCGGCTGCTCCAACCACAGTGCGGCGGAAACCATCGATTGGCACGGTGAAGGCTTTTAGGGTCGCCAGCAAACGGGTATCGGCTTTGAAGGCATTGGTGACAGGCACAGGCATACCTTTCCAGAATTGCGGTGTGCCATCGGATAAGAAGGTTACGCGCATACTGCCGTAAATTTTGCCCCACTCCCAGCTTTGCAGCACCAAGATGTTCTTACCATCGGCATTTTTAAGCACAGTTGGGTAATTGCCTTCTGGAGCTGGCAGACCATTGCCTTCGTACTTGCCAAGTGGAGTGTGTGAGTGTCCACCGATGATCACACCAACGCCACGCAGTTGCTTTGCCAGTGCCACATCCACGCTGTAACCAAGGTGGGAGAGCATGACAATTTTGGTCACACCCGAAGCACGGAGTTTATCCACTTCGGCTTGCACCGAAGTCAGTGGGTCAAGGAATTTGACTTTATCGCCGGGGCTGCTGGTGATTGGGGTATCGGTGGTGGTTGCGCCAACAATTCCGAGTTTCTGACCGCCGACATCAATCAGTGTGGATTTTTTAATTAAGTCCTTTAAGGTCGGTTCGGCGCTGGCATCAATGTTGGTGCTGACCACAGGAAAGGTTGCGTTTTTGAGGTATTCGACCAACTGCGACACGCCACCGTCAAATTCGTGATTGCCAATCGTTTGGGCTTGTACCCCAAAGGCTTCCATGTAGGCAAGGTCGGCTAAGCCTTTGTAAATCATGCCGTAAATCGTGCCAGTGAAAACATCACCAGCGTCCAACACCACAGGGTTGATTGCGCCAGCTTTGAGGCTCTCGATGGCGGCTTTAATCCGAGCTACACCACCGTACTGCACACTGAATGCCTTGCCCGCCGAGTCTGTACCCGCAATTGTGGTTGGCTCGAGTCGGTCGTGGGTGTCGTTGCTGTGCAGCAGGGTCACGGTTAATGCACCGCTGCTTTGAGCTTCGGCTTGTTGTCCACTGACAGCTGCGCCAGCCCCAGCAATACCAAAGAGTTTAAGAATATCGCGCCTTGAAATCATAATTCCTCCTTAAAGAATCTCGAGGTTTAGTTTACTCGAGAACGAGTCTAAAAGGAATCTGCGCGAAGGATGTCAGGGGAGGGTCAAGGGAGACACCTAAAACCCCCTTAACGCTCGGCGGGTATCAAATCGGTGTTGCTTTGCGGCAGAGGCTTGGGTTCGTTGTCGTCGTCTCGAGGATAGGCTGGTACGGTCAGTTCGTGGTAATCCAAACCTTCAATTTCGGCTTGTGGTTTGACCCGCATTCCACCACCAAAACGGTCAATTGCACGGAACAACAAATAACTGGTTGGAGCAACCCAAAGGATGTTGGCAGCAATGCCAATCAGTTGGGCAAGCAGCTGTGCGCCGTTGCCGTATAATAAACCTGTGACTGCGCCAGATACTCCATTAAAGCCACGTCCGTATGTGCCATCGGCAAAAATTCCAACTGCCAATAAACCCCAAATCCCGCAGATACCATGCACTGGAATTGCGCCTACAGCATCGTCTATGCGGAGTCGCTCGAGCAGTTCAGTTCCCCAAACCACCAGTAAACCAGCCACCATTCCAACCACCACACTGGCTGGAGCGCCTAAAAAAGCCCCCGAGGCGGTGTTGGCGACCAAACCGCCAAGCATTCCGTTGGCAACCATGCCAACATCAATTCGTCCGTTGATCGCCGAGGTGTACAGGGCAGCTGCAATCATCCCAGCCGCTGAGCAGATCATGGCGCTGACCGCTACGGTGACAAAGCGAATGTCTGTACCGGCTAAGGTCGAACCCGCATTAAAGCCAAACCATCCGAATGCCAAAATAAATGTGCCGAGAATTGCCAGTGGCATGTTATGACCATTGATGGCTCGAGATGTGCCATCGCGGTTAAAACGCCCAATCCGAGGTCCTAGCACGGCAATGCCTGTCAGGCTCATGACCGCACCTGTCAGGTGAACCACACCAGAACCAGCAAAATCCACATAACCATTGCCCAGTCCAAGGTTGACGCCCAAGGTACTGAGCCAGCCGCCGCCCCATGCCCAATTGGCAAAAATTGGGTAAATCAGCATCGAAGCCCCAAGTCCGTACCAAATAAAAGCACTCGAGCGCCAGCGTTCCGCTAATGCACCTGTGGGAATGGTCAGGGCGGTATCTAAGAAAACCAAGTGAAAAAAGAACAAGGCAAAAGTTGCCACATCGTATGAATTACCAGCTAAGCCAAAACCGGTGCAGCCCAAAAAACCCCATTTTTGATCACCGATGGTGAAACCAAGTTGACAATTGAGGTTCTGCCCGCCACCAAACGCCGCGATGTTACCGCCAGAGCCGCCCATCTGTAAAGCAAAGCCCACGGCTAAAAAACCCAGTACACCCAAGCCGTAGATCAGTAAATTCATCATCACGGTATGACCCGCGTTTTTGGCTCGAGTGAACCCAGCTTCGACCAGCGCAAAGCCTGCCTGCATGAACATCACCAAGAACATTGCAAACATCACCCAGACAAGGTTTAAGGCAACTCTGGTCTGACCTAGAATTTGGGCAACATCATCCACTTGGAGTGGTGTATCAGGGGTTGGATCGGTGATGTTCCCAATACCACCTGTGTTCGCACCGCTTGGGTCAGTTGCCAAAGCAAAACCAGTGAAGCCAACCGCAATCACCAAAGGCAACCAACGCCGCATATCTCGAGCTGAAATCTGCCAGAGCTTCATGTGTTGCGCCTCAGACGTGCGACCATGGATTTCAGGGAAACACGCATTCGCTCCAAACTTCCAAGCATGTCGCCAATTTCATCGTTGGATTCAACCGTGACACTGCGATCCAAATCGCCCAGTGCAATGCGGTTGGCTTGGTCGGTGGCTGCAATAATCGGGCGTGAAAGCCGCGCTGCAAGGGCGTTAGCTAAAAACAGCGAAAGCACAAAAATAATACCAAGCGCTACCAATAAAGGCACGATGCCTTGAACCACTTGATTCCAAATTTCAGACAAGGAAAACAGTACATGGACATCGCCAATCACTTGGACATCGGCTCCTTTGGATTTGACTTCAGCCACCGAAGCAACAAACTGCTCGCCTCGGAAAGAAATCACACCAAAGGGTTTGCTTTGGTTTTTTAACTCTTTCAGGTCAGTATCCAAAGCACGGGCTTCTTCTGGTGTCATGCTGACCTGAGAAGCAAGAGCTGCCACTTCGCCATTGGTGCCTGAAATTTGCATCACAGGTGCGGCATAAATGATGGCTGTACTGCCTGGCATTTGTACCAAATCGGTTTTGGCTTTGTCTTGCAAGGTTTTGATTGCTTCAGGGGCAGGTAATTGAGCCACCATTGTTTGGCTTGATTCCGCCTGAGCCAAAGCAGCCTGATACGCTCGTTGTCCCAATTCAGCACGGTAAATCTGAGGCAATTGGTAGAGCATAAAAGCAATCGCTGCGACTGCCACCAGCACATAAGGAATAATCAAGGACAAAAGCATTTGGTTTCGCACACTGCTGCGCGGCATGGCACGATCTCGAGCTTGACGGGCTTGGGAAGGTAAATCGAACTGCTGGGTTTTTTGGTCAATCACCAAATTTGTACCAGGCGCGGCAAATGGGTCGGGGCTGAGCGAAGTTTCAACGGTCGCACGACTTGCCAACGGTGCAGCAAATGGATCGGACTTTGGCGCGGCAAATGGATCAGACTTTGGCGCGGCAAATGGATCAGATTTTGGTGCGGCAAATGGATCAGATTTATAATCGCTCGGGGCATCTGGTTTTGCTGGTACAGACATGGTTCGTCCAGTCACAATTGGGCTGCTGGGTGGAGCAAATGGGTCGGATTTTGGCGCAGCAAATGGGTCAGACTGTGGCGCAGCAAATGGATCAGATTTTGGAGCAGCAAACGGGTCAGTCTTAGAAGGCTCAACAGCTGGATTCAGCGGCGGGATACCCGGCTCGGCAAATGGGTCTGGACTGGCTGGAAGCCCAGCAGGAGCTGCTGCCGATGGACCTGCAACTTCAACATCAGCTGCATTCTCGAGAACATCAACCTTCACCCCAGCCCCACGCAAAATATTGGCAACCGTGTCAGCTTGGCGTTGATTGCTGGCTCGAGCAATTCTCGAGCCTTTTTGCCTTGAAAGCAGCAACTGCAATTTCTCTGGACTGCCACCCAAAGCAGGGGCTGTGGCTTGAGCCACCCGTTTGGCTTCTGCTTCGGAAAGTGGTTCGCTTAAGTGAATACTAAACTGACTCATGTTGACCCTGTCCTCCACTCGAGTAACAAAAAAGTTCGTGATTGTCCTGTTGGTGTGCTGCCAAAGCGACTTCGGCTGGTGATGATTTTATTTTAGATACCATATTGACCCCGAAGTTGCACCAGAATTTGCACAAAACGCTCTCGAGTACCACCATCGTCAATGCTGTCCGCCAATGCCCGCAACACTTCTGAAAACCGACTGGCTGGCAATTGGGCAAGGTCAACGTTCAAGCCTCGGCAGACATCGGCATATAAAAAAGCCCCAGCTGGACCTAGGAGGTTAAAGTACGCTTCGCGCAGTTTTAAGGTGAATTCATTGGAGATGGTGTTGGCGCTGGCTTTGGAGACTTGTAGCAAACCACGACCATTGAGGGCTGCTGCGGCTTGGCGGGTGCGGGCTTCTGACCAGCTGAGTGCCTGCCCAATTTGGCGCAGCGTGGACGTTCCATTTAAGCGTGGTAAGAACATCAGTTCATCGGCGGATAAGGTCATTTCACCCTCGAGTTGACCAACCATTCGCGCTCGGCGGTCAAGGTCAATGCCTTGGTCAAAATCGCGGATGTTTTCGTCTTCGGCAACCGCAATTGAAATGGCTAAACCTTCTAAGGATGTGTCAATGCTCGAGCGTGGGCTGCGTTCGCCCGAATGAAAACTAAAACGACCACCTGCCCAAGCCGTGACTTTACGAATTGCATGTTGCCCCAGTAAAACCCCTGCTTCGGCATGAACCACTTCGCCACCATCAAAGTAAATACTGGCGTCCTCCTGTCCGTAAATCACCTCGAGCCGACCCGACGCAGCAGTGAGTTTCAGGTATGACAACAGACTGAACAATTGCTCTTTTTCTAAAGCGCCAGATAACGTACTCATACGACCTTCATAATGGACAAATCACTTCAAGTCCAGCGGCTCGCCACAAGCGCAAGTGTTTATCTCGAATTGGGCTAAGCAACGAATACAGCGCCTGAGGCGGAATACCAAGCATGGTCAGCGTCTCGAGGTACACCGCCACCAGCCCATCAAACAAGGCTTTGCTTGGACGGCTGACAATCAGTACCCCTGCGGTGTAACGTACCTCGTCTAAAAATGGGTCAAGCAGAGGGTACTTATCCACCAAAGCCAAACGTGCTTTGCGAAAGGTTAAATCCCAAGTGTCTTTGCCACGCACCGAGTCGGTGCGTTTTTCGCAAAAGGTAATAATTTCATTCCAAGTCCGCACCAACTCGTCAAACGAGGCTTCGCTCAGGATCGTGGCTTGATCCAAGCTCGAGAAACCCATTTTGCTGTAGACAGCAAAGCGCGTACCATTCTCGGTGGCTTCAAGGGCAATTCGGGTCAGGGCTTCGTGTTGAAACATGGTACGACCAGCTTGTTCGTAACTGCTCAGCACTGGAACACCACCATGGTAGGTGATTAAACCACGCCAATCCAAGCCCAAGGTCAGCAATTGACTTGTTAAATTTTGCTGCTCGATGCCCGACATCACCGCACTGACCGAAGCCTGCGGCACAACCCGATCGAGCTGTAAATTCCAAGTGGTGACCTCGAGTAAACTCTGCACCGCATAGCGGTCTAAAGTGTACAAACTAATCGTTGCATCACGGCTCATGTACAACGATAAAAAACTTTCTCGGCTGATGGCTTGGACTGCATCTGAACCAACTCGAGCCACCACTCCAGCAAACCTCGAGTCAATAAAATAGGCTCGAGCCACGGCTTGAGGTGTTTGTAAAATCGAGAAACCCGAGAAAAAACTGCGTGATTCAACATCGGCTTCGAGCATGTCCCAACGAATCAAAGCACTTGAAAGGGCTTGAAAAATCGGTGCATCCAAAGGCAGCGGTGGCAGTGAAACCGCGACAGGGGCAACAATCATTTGATTGAGTAACGCTTCTGGATTCACCATCTACCTCCAATGTTGTGCAATGAGTCCCGAACTAATATACATCACATGGTTGTACAAAAGACATCATTTGTCACAAAACCAAACTTAACCTGCACGGTCATCAAAAATCACCAGACCTTGCCTTTTTGCCAAACTCAGAACCGTCCAAATCGGCAAACCACGCACAATAATCCTCGAGCGTCCACCCAAATAGCCTTTCTCGAGCAGACAAGCCACACCAATCACTTGGGCTTGTGATAACTCGGCTAAACGCAGCAAACCCAAAGTGGCAACCGCATCGGTCAGCACATCGCGGAAAACCAAAACCCGAGACTGAGGCGCAATTGCACCTTTGGCGATGGCTAAAGTGTCACCTGAAACCCGCACCTGTAACAAGCGCTCATCTTGGATAAAGCCACTGGTTTCGGTGTCATCGGTTTCGACCAAATCCAATTTTGTGGCATATACAAAAGGAATCCGCAAAGATTGCGACAACTCAAAAAGCAGTGGCGTGTCGTCGCTCGAGAGTCCTAGAATAATGTCGGCTTGGGGCAGGGTTTGGGCAAAATCACGCAAAACCCCAGCCAAAACCTCGTTCGGCACATGTTTAGAGAACACCCCCGAAACCAAATGCGTCTCAGCATTTTGCAGTGCAGGACTGATGACATTCTTAAGTTGTTCAAGCCATTGACCCACGACCCAGATAGATTAGCTTATTTTGAGGGCTGGCGTGTTGGATTATGCACACCCAAGCAGTCGCGTCTCTGGTCAAAATAGGGCTTTGGCATTAGGCTAGACCCATGAAATCAGTTGCCAATGCCTTAATTCATGAAACCAGCCCGTATCTCTTACAACATGCTTACAACCCTGTGGCATGGCTGCCATGGGGAGAAGCCGCCTTTGCCGCCGCCAAAACCCGAGATGTTCCGATTTTACTTTCTGTGGGCTACAGCGCCTGCCATTGGTGTCATGTGATGGAACGCGAGAGCTTTGAAAACGAAGAAATCGCTGCATTGATGAATAAACTCTTTGTCCCAGTCAAAGTAGACCGCGAAGAACGCCCAGATGTGGACAGCATCTATATGAATGCCGTGCAGATTTTAAGCGGCACTGGCGGCTGGCCCATGACCATGTTCCTGACCCCCGACGGGCAACCTTTTTACGGCGGTACGTACTACCCGCCCACAGACCGATATGGCAGACCGGGTTTTACTCGAGTCTTGGTGTCAGTTTCCGAAGCCTGGAACAACAAACGCGAGCAACTCCTGACCAGCGCCGAAGACCTGACCAAGCACCTGAATAACTTTGAACGCTTAGAAAAAAGCGTTAGCCTCGAGCCAGATGCCCTTACTAAAACCCTGAGCAACTTAGAACGCTCTTTTGACCCACAATTTGGCGGGTTTGGCGCAGCCCCAAAATTCCCCAATCCAGCCAATTTAGAATGGTTGCTCGAGCATCAACAAAGCCACCACCACCCCAAAGCCCTCGAGATGGTCAGCCACACCCTGACCCGCATGGCAAACGGAGGGATTTACGACCATCTTGGTGGTGGTTTTGCCCGTTACAGCACCGATGAACGCTGGTTAGCACCGCACTTTGAAAAAATGCTGTACGACAACGCCCAACTGATAAAGCTCTACATGCTGGCTCACCAAGTGACTGGAAACATCCAATTTTTCTTAACCGCCAAAGAAAGTCTCGAGTACAGCCTGCGCGAAATGCAATCTGCCGAAGGCGGCTTTTACAGCGCCCAAGACGCCGATTCCGAAGGCATTGAAGGTAAATACTTTGTCTGGGATGAAACCGAAATAGACGAAATTCTGCTGGAGGACAGCCCCTTCTTCAAACGGGCTTATGGCGTGACTGCCCAAGGCAATTGGGAACACAAGAACATCCTGACTCGAGTGGCTTCGGACAAAGAACTGCACACCATCAACCCAGAATTTTATGAAATCCTCGAGAACTGCAAAACCAAGTTATTTTTAGCCAGAGAAAAACGCATCAAACCCGGCTTAGACGATAAAATCCTATGCAGTTGGAACGGACTGATGCTCGAAGCACTGGCACTGGCAGGGCGGCGCATGGGCGGACGCGCCCCGAAATACCTTGCCCATGCCAAGAACCTGGCTGCGTTTTTACTCCAGACCTTCTCGAGCCGCGACCAAGCAGGCTATTTGCGCTTACTGCACACCTATAAAACAGGGCATCAAGCCAAAATTATGGGAATGCTCGAGGATTACGCACTGTTGGGCTTAGGAATGCTCGAGTTATACCAAAGCACCTTTGAAACCACGCACCTCGAGACAGCCATTGACTTAAGCCAAAGCATTAGGCAGTATTTCACTGACCCCAACGGTGGGTTTTTCGATACCCCAACCGATGGTGAACACCTGATTGTCCGACCCAAAAGTTACTTTGACAGCGCCATGCCAAGCGGTAACGGCGCAAGTTGTTTACTCTTCTTAAAATTGGCTCGACTGACCAACGACCCCGCCCTCGAGTCAATCGCCCTCGAGCCGCTATTACAAATGCAAGCCGTGATGCAACGCCAACCCACAGGCTTTGGCAGTTTGAACCGCGCTTTGGAGCAGTTCAGCGCACCACACCGAGAAATCGTGGTTTCAGGTGAATTGGAAAACGAACAAACCAAAGCCCTGCTCGGGGAAATCTGGAAAAAATACTTACCACACACCGCCATCGCCGCAGGAAACGCCAAATTACCACTGCTCGAGGGACGAAAAGAGCTAACACCACAAGTTTTTATTTGCGAGAACATGGCTTGTCAAATGCCAATTCAAACAATAGAAGCCTTACAAAAGGCTCTCGAGGGATGAACCACAGTTAAACGTACCCTCACCAGACTCCTAAATTGACCTGCTGTAATGCCAAACATGAAACGATTTGCGCTTTTGTTGTTCTCGAGTCTCGCGCTTGCCCAAGCTGGTTTTGTGGCACAACCTTATGGCGATCAGATCATCGGGGAAGACGGTGGTATTACTTTGCCGCAAGGTGGTCTGATTAAAGACAACAAACGCGGTTTTTCCATAGATGCCAAGTACATTGAGTATAAAGACAATGTCTATTTACGCGCCAAAAACGCCAAACTGAAAAACAACTCAGGGCAGAGTTTATCCAGCCCGAACATCAATTACACCGTAGCCACCGATCGCATGGACATTGCTGGAGCGCTGACCTATTCGGATGAGAATGTCAAAGGCTTAAATGCAGCTCGAGCCGTGGTTTACCCCGATGCCAAACGAATTGTGGCTTGGAATGTGGCTGCCTCGAGTCCGACGATCAAAGCCGATGCGGCTGTGTTTGATGATGGTAGCAACCAAGTGTTTTTGCTGGGCAATTACTTGTATAAATCCGCCGATGGTAAAACCAGTAAGCAACGCAATGGCAACACCGCGATGCTCTTGGTCAATTTTTCCAATAAGAACCGCACCACCTACCAAGAAGGCGCTCAGATTGCCGCAGCCAGTGCCAAGACCTACACCGACTTGATTGCGCGAAAGTAATTTCGCTACGTGCCATAATGCGCCCGAGGTTTTTGATGCGTTGGTTGTGGTTGCTTATTGTTATGCTTTTCCCCACGGCACTGGCTGCGCCCAAGTGTTCAGATGTGGATGTCAGCATCACCACCGTAGACGGCATTGGCACGGTCTACTCCTCGAGCGATGCTTCGGACGAAACCGAAACCCGTTTCTTTGAAGCTTGTTTTGAACGCAGTGGTTGGTTACTCAGAGCGCCACTTTTGATTGTGCGTGAAACAACCGCCGGCACAGTGGTCAGCGCTGAAAATGCAAACCTTGAAGCCCAAGGCGCAAGTGGCACAATTCAGTCCCTCTTGGCTCGAGGTGAAACCACCACCTTGGCAGGCATCAAACTTCGGCTCGAGCCGAGTTATCAAATCAATGGTTTTGCCAGCGCTCGTTACGATGTCACAGCGCAAAGTGGTACGCTGATTGGTCAACAACTGACCTTAGAAAATGCAGTTTTTTATCGGTTATCCGATTCAGGCGCTGTCGTTGAGCGTTACCAAGCCAAAACCGCGCTGCTCGAGGATAACCGCGTCAGCTTAAGGCAATTAAGTGTTGGTACACCGCTGGTTGGTTTCTCAGCGCAACTCGGCTCGAGCAACCCCAATGGCTTTGGTTTAAGCGGGGTCAGTGGTTCAATTGGGCGCAACAGCGCCGGTTCAGAACTTGGATTTAGTGCCAGCGCTGTACTGCAAATGCCAAATGGGATTTACCGCCTCGAGAACGCCCGTTTTAGTGTTTTTGGTATCCCGATTTACCTTGGGCGACTCGAGTACGACCCGCGCTGTCCTTTTGAATTCCCCGTGGTTTTTGGTTTGGCAAATGGTCTGACTGCGGGGGTCGAGAACCTGCGCTTCACTTGTGATGGCAAAGCTCGAGGTACTTTTGCGGTTTATAACTTATTCACCCGAAGCGGCACGCCACCTTTTCGCAGCCTTGCCACGATTGGCTTAGCAGTTGGGTATACCGAAGGCACAAGCAACTATTTTATCGGTCAGACCAACACCAATTCATTTCGGGCTTCGGTGCAACACGAACCATCCACAGGCTTCACCAGTGCTTTTGGATTTGACACAGGCGCACGAATTGAGTCACCCACAACCAGCCTCCGCAGCGCCGAAGGACGGGTTGGCATCACCAAGACCTTCAGCGCCTTGCAAGCCTTAAGCATTCGACCAAAACTCGAGTTCGGCACAATTGGCGAAAGTTTAGGCACAGTCACTCGAGATTTCCATGGTTTTGTGCGCGGCAACCTTGGCATTGGTTTTTCGTACAGCTTAGCGGGTCTGAGTTTTTCGGGCAACTGGAATGGGCGTTGGACACATTACTTTGGTGATACTTGGAACAGTGCTTACTCGGATTACATTGCCAATTTGGGCATTGGCTACACCCTACCCAACCTTGGCAGCCTGAGCCTTGCTTATGCCAACACCGAGCAGCCACTCGCCCCACCATTTGCCAACCATGCGCTCACACCAAGCACCACCATCAGCGCCACACTGCGCTTTGCACCAAGCCTAAACAGCCTACCGCTTGTTTTTACAGGCATTGCCCTCGAGCAACCCAGCCTAGGCTTTTTTGCGTTGTACAACTTACGCAGTGCAGTTTGGGTTAATCAACGCTTGGACTTGGGCGGCAATATATCTTGGTACAACGGTTCAACTCCAACCGACTTGCTCGGCAACCGCTTCCAGACTCCGCTCCTGAGCTTTTCACCTCGAGCCAGCTATGACTTTATTCCACAAAAAGGCACGGCTGGCTTGAGTTTCACGTATTACGGACTGTCCTTGGCATACACCTTGGGTTTTGACATTGGCATTCCAACTGGGGCGTTTAGCCTGACTTTTGGTCTAAGGTTACGTTAAGTACATTGTCAATTAAATGCTTCGACTGTTCTCGCTTCGCTCAAAAAGTCTCCGCTCTCATTGACAATGTACTTTGTGTTCACTCGCATAGCTCGCAAAAAATTCTACGAATTTTTTTAACAGTGTATTAAGGCTTACCGCGTGGCACGTTAAAACGCTCAAAGAAACCTGCGTAGACCAACTCGAGGAAATCCTTTTCAGGTAAGCGTTGCTCGAGGAAATCAGTCAGTTCCTTGGGTTCTTTTTGATCTTCGATCAGGCGCTTCAAACCCAAGAACTGCACACCTGTCAATAAGCCTTTGCTGCTCAGTGCCAGAATCTGTCCAACTCGAGCCTCCAAAGCAGTGGGTAAGCCTTTGCTTGGATCAGCAGCAGCATTCAAAGCTGGCAGCTCGAGTTTTTTGACACTCAGCGTTGGCAATTGGAACAAACGCACACTTGTCGGTGAAGTGACCACCAATTGCTGATTGTTGGCACTGAAAACCGCATTTGATTTCCAATCAAAATCAGGTAACTCGAGCAAGGACTTACCCGTGCTGAGTTCTTGAACATACGCACCGGTGTCTAAACCAATGAATGCCAACGAAGCATCGCTCGAGAGGATTTGCACTTTGCCTTGCTTGGAAACACTGTCTTGGCGTTCTTCAAACAGCGGTTTGCCGCTTAAATCCCAGTTGCCAAAACCCTCAATCCGATTGACCATAATCAGAGCGTTGTTGTTCGCCACGGGCTGAATGGCGGCATCAATATAATAGGCTTTGTTGCTGGCAGCAAATTGCTTGATGATTTTACCCGTCTGTGCATCCCAAAGATAGGTTGTTCCAGCATCATCAAGGCTGATGATTTGCTTTTGGTCAAACGAGAACACTGCCGAAAGCACATCGGATTCATGGGTGAGTTTGAGTAATTCTTCGCCCGTAGTTGAATCCCAAAGCCGAGCGGTTGAATCGTAACCAACGCTGAGAATTTGTTTACCATCACTCGAGAACACCGCCGTGAGCATCCCGCCTTCGTGTCCGTTGAGGCTGGTCACCAAAGAACCATCGCTGGTCTTCCAAACATCGCCGTGGACATCACTGGCGGTCACAAATGTACTACCGTCGGGCGAAAAGGCAGCGCTTGATAGCGTCTCGCCGATGTTGAACTTCGAGATTTCTTTGCCAGTGTTAGCCGCATACATTCGCACTTCGCGCAGACTGGTGGTGGTCAAAATGGTTTTTTGGTCACTCGAGAAGGTTACGGAATTGGTGCGGAACGTGTGCTGATTGTACGAAAGCAATTGCTTACCGTTTTTGGCATCCCAAATTCTGGCTGTGCCATCACGGCTCGAGGAAATAATTTTTTGGTCTTTCGCGCCAAACGACACCGAATAAACGGCTCGGTCATGCCCTTTGAATGACCGAATTTCCTTGTTGGTCTTGGCATCCCAAAGTCGAATGATGCCGTCATAACCACCCGAGAGTAACTTGGTTTGATCTTGGCTGACCGCCAGCCCGACCACACCACTTTGGTCAGCTTTGAGTTTGGCTAGTTCCTTACCCGAAGCCACATCAAAAACCCGCACCAAACCATCTTCAGAACCCGTCAGCAACCTCGAGTTTTCTGCGAATAAAGTTGCGTCCAGCACAACTTCTGGGTGCTTAAACGAACGAATCAGCTTACCTGTTTTGGCATCCCAAACTTTAGCCGTGAGGTCATCGCTCGAGGTGACAATACGGCTACCATCGGTCGAATACTCGGCTTCGTAGATATAATCGGTGTGTCCTTTTAAGGTCAGTGCCACTTTGCCATCTTTGCTGCTGACCACTTGTACATCTTTGTTGTTTGGCGCAGCCATGACAATTCGACTGGCATCAGGAGAAAAATTCGCCGAAGCCGAACCAGATTCGATTTCCAGAACTTTCTCGCCAGTTTTGGCATTCCAAACTCGGGTGGTGTCATCTGCCCCCGAAGAAAGAATCCTTGAACCATCTTTGGAAAAAACCGCCAAGTACACACCCGCGTTACTGGCTTGAATGGTTCTCACCGCAGCCCCGTTGCTGGCATTCCAAATCTGGATCACGCCATCTGCCCCAGCCGACAACGCCAAAGCATCGTTGCTACTAAAACGCGCCGAGTTGACCGTACCACCAAGCGAAGGTGTTGCCCACACAGGTTTCTCGAGTTTTGGCACAGCTTCTTGGGCAACACCCAAGCCAAAGGCGATAAAGAAAAGAACCGAACCAAGTTTTAGACCATTCATGTGAACCCCTCACTTTTAGAAGTGAGGTCATCTTAATACAGATTCCAAAAATACGTGACGATATGCGTTCCTCGAGCGTGGTGAGTTCAGCGCACCTCGAGCAGGATGAGTTCAGCGCACCTCGAGCAGGATGAGTTCAGCGCACCTCGAGCAGGATGAGTTCAGCGCACCTCGAGCAGGATGAGTTCAGCGCACCTCGAGCAGTTCAACATCAAAAATCAGGGCTGCACCAGCTGGAATGGCTGGGGTTGGTGGGTTCTGCCCATAAGCCAAGTTGGCTGGGATAATCAGACGGCGTTGACCTCCAACTTTCATACCTGCCACCCCTTGATCCCAACCTTGAATCACGCCACCTTGCCCAAGTGGAAAATCAAATGGGCTGCCTCGGTCACAAGAAGCATCGAATTGTGTGCCATCCACCAAGCGCCCAATGTAATTGACCACCACGGTTTTGCCATTGACTGCCTCTGCGCCTGTGCCGACCTTGACGTCCTCTTTTTTCAGTTCGGTGACATCAGCATCT
>JAAFJQ010000072.1:5732-16872 GCA_013298185.1 Deinococcales bacterium | reverse complement strand
GTGAATAATCAAGGTCGGTGCTGACAGGCTCGAGACTCGTAGCGCAGGGCTGGCGGCTTGGGCGGGTTCGATGTGCCTGTCGGCTCGAGAACCGAGTAACCATTCAAAAGCCTTATCTGCGTACTCGAGCGCCCAATCGGTGGGGTTGGTGAAATCGGTGGGTGGGCAAATACAGGCTACGCCAGACAATTGGCTCGAGGGGTCTGTGCCGAGCATGGCTGCCAAATGCGCTCCTGCCGAAATGCCCCAAGCAAAGACTCGGGTGGAGTCTATGTTCCACGTACTTGCCTGTTCTCGAGTGAATTGCAGCACAGCTTGCACATCTTCAAATTGAGCAGGAAAATATGCTTCTTGGGCGTAGCGATAATTGGCACTGACCACACAAAAACCTGCTTTGGCTAGAAATTCTGTTTCGGTTAGGTACTTGCCAAACATCCGCCAGCCGCCGCCGTGAAAATGAATCACCACGGGCAGGGTATCGCTCGAGTCTGGGCGCATCATGTCCAGCAAATGCGCTCGTTCGGTTTGGATTCCATAAGGTATGTTTTGTAAGATCACGCCTAACGCCTTGGGTCTAAAAACTTTCTGACTTCAATGAAACCCTAAAAATCTGAGCCACCGAAATGCGAAAACCACTGACCACATCATCAAACTCGAGCGTATCGCCATTTTCCAGTACGGCAATGTCTTTTTTTGAACGGTACATGGTGATGTTGGCTTTCCGAGGATCGAGCAGTAACACAACACGTACACCAAACTCGAGCCACATCAGGGCTTTTTCATGGCTCTCTGAGTACAAATCGGACGGCGAGATGGTTTCAGCCACCAAATCTGGGGCAATCGGGATAAAACCTCTGGGAACATTGCCCAATTGCTCGAGCCGCATAGCACCAATGAAAGCAATATCTGGAGCGCGAACTGAATCAGGATTTCGGTCAACGATAAACCCGGTTTCAGCCGCAAAGACTTCACCTAAGTCATGGTCTTCAACGAATACCCCCAAACGAGCGCTTAAACGATGCGTGAATACCCCATGTTCTCCACCGGTCGGCATATGTTCTTTTAACTCCCCCCGAATTAATTCCAAGCGTCGGTCATTGTGCGGCATGACCTCGAGCATTTCTGCGGTCATTCGATTGGTTGCAGTTAGCGTCATGACCAGATTGTAGCACCAAGTATGGCAAGCAAATTTCAGGCTCGAGACTAAAACATCAATTCATCCATTGGCTAGGCATTAAGCTAAACCATCACACCACAAAAATGAAACTTCGAGTAGTATGAAGTATTTTTTCCAAAATCGTATTCAAGTTGTACTGTTGACAATACTTTTTTTTTTACAGTAGATTTTCTGTATGATTTCTTACTTTTGTACTACAATCGTTCACAGATTCTCTCGGGTCAAAAAGAAAGGAGGTCTTATGGTCATACCCGCACTACTCGCAACCGCCCTCACCGCTTGCCCACAAGCACCCGCGCCAACACCAAACGTTGCACCAGCCCCAACCCAAGAACAACAAATCGAAGCTCGAGGACTGAGTACACCCAAAGACATGATGCTGCACGGCATTCTGGCAGGAAATTCGTTTCAAAGTAACCAAGGTTTCACCCTGCAAAACGGCTCGAGTGTTCATGCCAATACTGGTTTGATTCTGAACTCGAGAAACATTGTCTTAAATGGTGGTCAAGTCTCGAGTACCAGCACAGCCACTTGCTCAGATAATTCTGGTATGGGATTTTGCTTGAAAGGCAAACCCAAATTCATAGCTCCAATGGTGGTGATTCCAAAAGCAGATATTCCTGCTTTGAAAACCAAGTACAGCGCCACACCAAGCATCACAATTCAAGGTAACTTAAATCTGAACTCGAGCAGTGAAATCAGCACCAGATTCGATAATCAAATAATTCTGGTCAAAGGTAGTGTCAACTTAAACGCTGTTGCCACGATTAAAAACGCTACAATTCTGGTCGAAGAAACACTGAGCAGCAATAAAGGTATCACCCTCGAGAATACTCGAATCATTTCTAAGGGCATTGGATTGAACCAAGCCACCAAACTCAGTAACTCGAGAATCATCACGGATGAGGATTTAACAGTCAATGGAACACTCGAGAGTCTTGGTATCAGTAGCCTGATCTCGAGTAAGAACATTACGACCAATCAAACAACCAGTAGCACAACAGGTGAACTTGCCATCATTGCCAATCAGAACATAACCATGAATCAAAGCTCGAGTGGGAAAATAGCTGTTTGGGCGAATGGGAATGTGAACTTAAATCAAGTCTCGAGTCTCGAGGGAAGTGTGGTAGCTGGTGGGAAGGTGACGTTGAACCAAAGGGTGACACTGACAAAAGTCTTACAGCATGTCAATGGGGATGTGTTGGGTGGGGGCAGTTTTGAAAATATTCCCGAAACGCTTACTTTAACCGCAGGAGCAACAATACGTCTCCAAAACGGTGTAGTAATCAAAGCACCGATTGGTTCTTTTGATGGTTCGGTAAATATCACGGTGACTGAAGTACCAAAAGAACGCTCGACAATTCCGCTTCCGTCAAATATGGAAGCAGTAGCTAAGTATTACACCATTCGGTCTAGTCGTACTATTGGATCTGGAGAGGGATTTACAGTCGGATTGCCAATAATAGGACAGATTGCACCAGAAAATACAACACTTGCCCAACAATACCTTGTTCGCTATGGTGTTGGCAGCACTGTCCCAATAGATTTGTGGAGTGCAACTGTTAACAGACCTTTTGAGAACTTAGCTGGGGGAATTTTGGTCTATTTAATGGCAGAGGATTATTTAGTCACAGCAGTAAAGTATCCCGTTGGGAACATTATTGTCCCAAATTCTCCAAGTGCAAATAGTGGAAATCTGAAAACTCAAGCCACAAATTCTAATCTACTTGAAATTGAAACTATTCAATGCGACATCCCAAACGCCTTATTAAACATAAACACTTGCTTCGGACTTTATGGTGAAATTGTTGATTCTATAAAAACATTTACCCGACTGTTAAGTCTTACAAGTGCGGAAGTGCCGATTATCAGAATATTACAGATGAAACCGTCCAATGATCCCGAGTGCAGTGGTATAGGAGGCTACTACTTTCAACAAAAAATCGTTATTTGCGTCCAACCTGACCTATCTGTAACGTCTGGAGTTTCTGCCCACGAGGTTTTTCATGCTGTACAAGAAAGGCTTTTCTTTTCCAGAAAATTGCTTTTCAATTACACAAATTCAAATTTCTGGATTATAGAAAGCACGGCAGAAGCGGCTGCATTTTCTCGAGAAACAATGCAGTCTTCTGAGCGATCTCGGTTTCCAATAGAGAAGAAGATCAGCGATAACAGCACCTCAAGCTACAGATACCAATTAAACGATTTTTGGGTTTTCGTAGGCAAAAAACTAGGCAAAGGTGTAGGTTTCCTTAAAGATTTGTTTGTCATACAACATTCTCTACAAGATACAGATCCATCAACTACAAATTTAGTTTCAAACTTTCGGCTTGTAGACACTTTTCTCAAAAATCAGGGTTATACATCGGGTTTAAGTGGAGCTTATTCGGATTGGATACGCAGTTACTCTATTGAACGAAAAATCCTAATTCGTAGTAGTGATACTATTAATAATGTAGACCAGTCTTGTATACCAGTTATAGATGTTTTGCAAAATCAAGATGGTATACGGCTTTCATTAGGACTTAGCTTACGAATGCCCGTTGCTTTTTCTAGTGTCAAAAATAATATCGGTTCACCTTTATCAACCCAAAATACATATGTCAAATTTACCTTATCCGGGCAGGGAGCAATTACCAGCCAAGTGCGAATTGTTGCTCGGTCAAGTAAAAATCATGTTAAATTCGTGGTCTACGAACGCCAACGCGGAGATCCACCAAATCAAAATTGCTTTGATAAAGCTGAATCACTAGCTCCTCTAGTCACTAAACCTGGTTCGCCAGACAATAGTTTTTATACTTTCAGTCAAAATTTTACTGTTACACAAAAATCGGAATTCATTGTTTTAGCCATTAACTCTGACTTCACCGAAAGCGCAGATATTCAATTTCGAGTTGAAGATATTCAAGCTCAAGTTGCAGTTCCCTCGAGAATTGACCTCACTGGCAATGTTGGCCTGTGAAGCGTAAAGTTGCAATTTTAGCTCCAACTCCGCCAATCACTCTCATAGGCAACGCTGGGGATACCCTCGAGAGCAAAATCACCATTGCCAACACTGGCGACCTTGACTCCACCCTCAAATACCAACAATACTTCATCTCGAGTAACGAAATCAGTGTGCCACCACCTTTCTTTAACCCATCCCAACCAGCCCCAAACGCAGGCGCTCGAGCGCAAGGCATACCACTTCGTGCGTACCCCGATGAAGGCACATTAACCCCTGCCAATGGAAATTTCCTCAGTCCACGCTTAACAAGTCCTGAAATTATTCTCAGCAAAACAAGTGCGACCCCCGCACCTTCTCGAGAGATTGAAGTGAAGTATTTCTGCTCGAGTAACGCGCCCACAGACAGCACTCCGCTTGATACTGGTAATGGTTACAAAGTCAAAGGAATCGTGAACATTGTTTATAAAACAGGTGCTACCGATGATTTAGGAGAAGAAATTCAGGAAAAAGTGGCTGTGCCTGTCACTGTGACTTGTGAAGATGTACGTAAACCAAAGGTTGGTTCAATAGAATTTTACCTAGACAAAGACAAGTTTCTTATAAATGAATATCCTATTGTCAAAGCAAGAGTGTCTAACGTTGGTAATGCACCATTGTATGTACAAAGTAACTCTGGCACAGCTCTGATTCAGTCAGGTGAAACTGCCGAATTGTTTTATAGGGGAGAAACTTGTACGGATGTTAGGTTTATTACATTTACTGCAATTTTTACAACTAATGATACGGAAAAAGTTACGTTTAATAAAGAATTTACTATTTCTTGTTACTATTTTGAACGTATTCAAGGTAATTCTGTTTTTGTCAATAGTGATTGCAATCCCTCATTGTGCGGATTATATGCAAATTATGATCGGTTTGGGTCATACCTTGGCTCAGTACTTGGCGCTCGTGTATTGAATCCTTTGTTTGGGATTATAAATCGTGCCAATAGGGGGCTACCGTTGACGACATTACAAGATTTTGCAAGTAAAGTGGCGGATTTCTCAAATTTTCAAGCATATGAATCTTATACAAACAGTATTTATGAAGCTCGAGAGGCAAGTGCTATTAAATGCTATTTTAACCAAGATGGAAGCAGTGCTGCTGAAACGAACGAAGCAGTCAGATGTGCTAGAGATGCCTATCAAACTTCAAAAAACAACTTGGAAACTTTTTCTAATAGTATTTTAAGCAGATATTTAAGTTCTTTAAATCCAAAGTATGTAAAAAATATATCCTATACAACTGAAACAGTAACCGATGTTTATGAAAGAATTTATATTAGGTATGTATTTTCTTTTGATGTAATTTTAACTCCTTAGAGCTTGTTTGGAATCGCGCCTCATGCCATTTTCGCCAATCGTTGAGCCACAAATCGTGTAGCGCAGCGTTCGTCGTGACTCGATGGGTAAGATTTTCGTGTATCACGTCTTTGCTATTCTCGAGAAGTACACCGCAATAAGCTAGATGCGGTTCTAAGACTCGAACTGGCAGGCATAAAACCTTTTTGACTCGAGGTCAATCTTCAAACGGGCTTCATATCAGACTCACATGTCCTTGATTTGACATGTTAGACTTTTTAAGCTGACGTAGAGCCATTGGGGAAAATAAAAACCCCAACCGAGGGGCTAGGGTGTGCTGATCTGGTGCGCCCGAGGGGATTCGAACCTCTGACCTTTGCCTCCGGAGGGCAACGCTCTATCCGACTGAGCTACGGGCGCGTGCATGGCGATTTATTGCCACCAATTAGTATTAGCACGCACCGAGGAGGAATGCAAGTGAACGATACACCCCGTAAACCCCGTTATGCCGCGCTCGAGACGCAAGAACCTGTCTCAAAACGCACCTTAGTTTCTCGTGTGGTACTTGGCGTTGTGGCTGTGGCACTGCTGGCTGGTATGGTGGTTCAATTCACCCCGAACCTAGGCGGCGGACTTGGTGGGCAACAATCCAACGGCAAAACCGTGATGACCGTCAATGGTTTGCCGATCACCGAGCGTGACCTCGAGCGCAACCGAGGTGGCAATCAACTCTTTAGCCTTGGTTTGGATGGCGTGATTGGTGAGGACTTAAAAAACCAACTCATGAGCCAAACTGTGCTGTTCAAAGCCGCCGAAGCCGACTCGAGAACCGTGCGCTTAAGTGGCGGTGACATTGACAAAGCCTTCAAAGAATGGCGAGCTGGTAACAATTTAACCAAGGATTCCGATTATCAAAATGCGATTCGTGGGCAGGGTTACACCGATGCGTCTTTCCGTGAAACCTTTGCACTGCAACAAAAAATCCAAGCTCGAGTCAAAGAAATCAATGAATCGCAAAAACTTTCTGACGCCGAGCTGAAACTCTTTTGGGACTTAAACAAAACCAATTACAAGAACGAAGAGCGCGTTACTGCAAGGCAAATTGTCGTCAATGACCAAAAAACCGCCGATGAAGTTCAAGCCAAACTCAAAGCTGGCGAGGATTTCATTAAACTGGTGCGTGAATACAGTAAGGACGAATCCACCAAAGCCGAAGATGGTGCAATTGCCTCAGAAAAGGGCAAGAAAACCCCAGTTCCAGTGGTGCAATTGGCACTGGCAACCAATGTTGCTACGGCTGCTTTTGCTCTGAAAAACGGTGGCGTGACCGCACCGATTGCTGAAGGCGGTAAGTTCTACTTTGTCAAGGTCGAGAAGTTCTCGCCAGCCGGTCAACAAACTTTTGATGAGGCTAAAGCCAAACTGTCCGAAGATGCCAAGCAACTCAAATCCAACGGTGCAGTTGAAGCCTGGATCAAGGAACTCGAGAAGAACGCCAAAGTTGAATTCACCAAAGATGGTTTGGAGCAAAAACTCAGTTACTTCAACCCACCTGTTGCTAAGGTTGGCACAGAAGAAATTCGTTTGAATCAACTCAACCGCCTTGTGTATTTGCAAAACCAACAAATCCAGCAATTCATTCAACAAGGTGGCGCGGCGCAAAGCGCTCAATTGGTCGAGCAGTTCTTCAAGCCGCAAACCTTAGAAACCCTGATTTCTGGTGCAGTCGGTGTACAAGCTGCCAAGAAACTCGGACAACCATTCTTTGGTTCTGAGCAAGACATTGTCAACCAAGCCAAACAATGGAAAACCAAGGACATTACAGTTTCGGATGCTGACGTTGCCAAATACTACAAAGACAATGTGGCGCTCTACAGCACCCCAGCCAGTGCCAACATCAACGAAGCAACCTTTACCACGATTGAGGCTGCCAAAGCCTTCCGTAGCGCCTTCATTGCAAGCGGTGGTGGTGATTTCACTAAGAGCGCCGCTAAGCAACAAGGCACGGTTTCTGAACTTGGTGCTTTAACCCCAGACAGCATTGCCCCCGAATACAAAACCGTGGTTTTTGAAGTCAAGGCGCTCACCAAAGCAGGCGGTTTTGAAGTCTCGGATGTGATTCAAAAAGACAAGAAATTCATCATCCTTGGTGCAACCAGCTTTGTGGAAAAGAAAGTCAAACCCTTAAGCGAAGTCTTTGAAGATGCCAAAGAAAAAGCCCTTGCATCTAAGCGCAGTACCGAAGGTCAGAATTGGGTCACAGCCGCCGTCAAAACCGCCAAAGCCGAGAACCTCTACGAGGGTGTCCGCAAGCAACTCGAGGCAAATGCGGCGGCAACCGCCAAGCAAAAAGCCGCCGATGAAGCCAAGCGCAGAGCCGAAGATGAAAAGCGCAAAGCCGACGAAGCCGCCAAGAACCCACCGCTCGAGATTAAGCTGATCGGTGCAACCGATGCCAAAGTCACGTTGCTCGAAGGTACAACCACGCTGCAAAGCACTGATGCCAAGTCCAGCCGTGCCTCTTTGAGCAAAATCCCAAATGGTGTCTACACCTTAAAAGTCGAAGCCACTGGTTTCAAACCATTCACCAAAGAAGTTCGCTTCCCCGACGAAAAGACAGTTGAAGTCAAACTCGAGAAGTAAAGAACAGGTAAAAGAGAAAAGGGCAAAGGTGAAAGTAGCGCCTTTGCCCTTTTTGTTTCTCGAGTATAATGAGGCATGGTTCGGGACTTGCCAGTCAAAACACAAATCACCTTCGAGGATTACTTGGAATTTGAAAGTACCAGCCTTGAACGGCATGAATTTGTGGATGGTAATCTGTTTGTCATGTCTGGCGGCACAGATCGGCACAATCATCTCATCAGTCGTTTGATTATTCGATTGTTTGAGTTGGCAATTGCACACAATGGTTTTCTGTTTCAATTGGATGTGCTGATTCGCACCATCAGCGGCAAAGGGTATTATCCAGATTTATTTGTGCTTTTTGACACTTCGCTTGATTCTGCTCGAGTCAAACACCGTCCAAGTTTTATTGTTGAAGTCTTATCTGAAAGCACCGAAGCCATAGACCGAGGCGAGAAATGGCAAGCGTACCAGCAAATCCCAAGTTTGGAGCAGTATGTGCTGCTTTCTCAAGATGCACCCATCGCAGAAGTGTTCTCGAGGGCAGAAAATGGTTGGCATTACCAAAAACTCGAGCAAGATGAATTGCTGAAATTCCCGAGCCTCGAGTGTGAAATCATCTTGTCCAGTTTGTACACCAATTTGCCACCGCTCGAGCCGAGCTGATCTGGATAGGCTGGTGCAGCTGATCTTTTGGCTGGAAACCCTCGAGGTGCATCATGCGCGGGCGACATAAAATTTTTCTTGGCATGGCAGCAGGTGTGGGTAAAACCGTGCGAGCCTTGGGTGAAATCCGTGACCTTCGCGCCAATGGCGTGGATGCGATCATTGGCTTGCTCGAGACGCACAACCGCAAAGACACGGTGGCAGCCGCTCAAGACCTGCCGATGTTCCCTCGGCTCGAGTTGCCTTATAAGGGGACAACCCTGACCGAACTGGATGTGGCGGGTATCCTCGAGCGTCGCCCTGAATGGGTGATGGTGGATGAACTGGCGCACAGCAACGCCCCGACTTCTAAGCATCCAAAGCGTTACCTCGATGTTGAAGAACTGCTCGAGCATGGCTTAAACGTGATCAGCACCTTGAACATTCAGCATTTGGAAAGCCTGAACGACGAAGTGGCTCGCCTGACCAGTGTGCGGGTGCGTGAGCGCCTGCCTGACAAAGTGGTACTCGAGGCGGACGAAGTGGTGATTGTGGATATTTCCCCCGAAGAGCTGCGCGAACGGCTCGAGGCAGGAAAAATTTATGCCCCTGAAAAAATTGAGCAATCGCTGAGCAGTTTTTTCACCTCTGAGAACCTAGCCGTGCTGCGTGAATTGGCATTGCGGCGCACCGCCGATGTGGTCGAAGAGGAACTGTTCAGCGAAGCCTTGGGGCATGGGGTCAAAGAACGCATTGTGGTCGCGGTTCGCGCCGAACGCCACGATGCCCGCTTGATTCGCCGAGGGGCGCGGGTGGTGCAGCGCTTAAAAGGCGATTTATTGGTGGTGCATGTCAAAAACCGTTCGTACCAACCCAAAGAATTTGAAATCCTCGGCGAACTCGAGGGTTTGGCTCGAGAATTTGCTGCCAGTTGGACGGTGCTGGATGGCACTGACACCGCCTCGAGCCTCGTGGCTTTTTTGCAAGCCGAACATGCCACCCAAGTGATCCTTGGCGAATCGCACCGCCCGAGGTGGAAAGAAATTGTTTCGGGTTCGGTGGTCTTGGAAATTCTGCGCCGCAGCAGTGGAATAGATGTGTACATCATCGCTGATGATTAAGGCATTGGCTTGAAGTGATTTGCTGATTTGGGAATGGATCATCATTGGTCATAAACGGGTCAGGCATGCCTGACCCCTACGGTTGGGTCAAGGATTTTTGTCGTAGGGGCGAGGCATGCCTCGCCCATCAGGTACGCGTTTATGGTCAAGAAGCCTCGCCCAACGATTCACAGATTTATCTTAAATAATGCCGTTCCGCAGGGCTTTGACCGCCGCTTGGGTACGGTCAGATACGCTCAGGCGCTCGAGGATTTCTTGGACGTGGGCTTTGACGGTGCTTAAACTGACATCTAAGCGCAAGGCGATGTCTTTGTTGCCTAAGCCCTCGGCGATCAGGCGCAGCACCTCGAGTTCTCGAGGTGAGAGCGGTGAGTGGTCTTCGGTGATTGGACTGATGCGGTTGAGTACCACATGGGCAATTTGCGGGTCGAGGTACGCCCCGCCGAGTGCCACGGCTTGCACGGCGACCAGTAAACTCGAGGGGTCAGTGGTTTTTAAGCAGTAGGCATTTGCACCACTGGCAAGGGCTGCCAGCACTTCCTGCTCGAGTTGATGCACGGTCAGCATCACCACTTTGAGGTTTGGGAATTGGGTTTTCAGGCGTTTGGTGGCTTCGATGCCGTCCATACCGGGCAGTCCAATGTCCATCACGACCACATCGGCTTGCAGGGCGGGGTAGCGCTCCAAGGCTTCTTCGCCGCTTCGGGCTTCGCCAATCACGCGCAGCATTGGGTCGCGTTGCAGGGCAACGCGTAAACCATCGCGGGTGAAAGCGTGGTCTTCGACCAAGAAAATCGTGTGCATTTACACCTCCGCCTGCGAGCTAGGCAGTTCAAACCAGAAAACACTGCCGCCGCCAACTCGAGGATGATACCCGATTCGTCCGCCGTGCGCTTCGATGATGCGTTTAGAAAGGTACAAACCTAAACCAGTGCCACCGCCAGCTTTGCCACTCGAGAACCGTCCGAATAAACGCGGTTCAAGTTCGATGGGAATGCCTTGTCCTTGGTCAGCAACTTCGAGCCGCACTGTATTGGCTTGCTTGGTTAAGGCGATGCTGATTTCCGAGTTGGGGCTGTACTTGACCGCATTCTCGAGCAGGTTTTGCATCACCCGACGCAAATCGGCGGGATGACCAAGGACGTGGTTATCACCTTCGATCTGCCAAGTGAAAACATGATGCGGCAACCGCGCCGCACTCGAGCGAGCCGCATCTTCGAGTTGAACAGTTTGGCGCGGGCTTTCGATTTGCTCCGACTCGAGTTTGGCGAGCAGCAACAAGGAATCG
>JAAFJQ010000072.1:0-5722 GCA_013298185.1 Deinococcales bacterium | reverse complement strand
TTCCATGCCGTTCTTCAAGGTGCGGATGTACTCCTCGGGCAGTTCGCCAAATGCCCCCTCGAGTGCCAAGCGCATACTGACCCCATTTGCCACCAATGGCGTGCGGAGGTCATGGCTAAAGGCATACACCAAATCCCGAATCACTTCAGCCCGACGCTCGAGTTCCGTGCGGCTACGCCCGAGGCGTTCGGTCAGCTCGGCTCGCTCGAGGGCATCGCGCAGGGTGGGCAACAAAGTCGTCAAGGACTCGGTGTGACGCTGCGGCTCGAGCAACGCCAAAAGCATTGGCGCATGACCAGACCATTCAAAACCAGCCAGCAAAACCCGATTGGCACTGAGGCTATACTCACCGGGTTGCGAACACCAGATTGGCTGAGCTGGCGGAGAACCAAGTAAACGCTGCGGAATCGGAGTGCCAAGCGCCCAAGCGTTCAAAGAAACAGGAAAAGCCGCTCTGGGCGCAGTAAAATGACTGATCCCCAAACCGCACAGCACCACCCCTCGAGCCTCAAAGCACTGCGTCAACACCTCCGAGGCTTGCTGCAACCCCGCCACCAACGAAGGCGCTTGTCCAACCGCCGCGAGGCGTTCACGGTCACGCTCGAGCCGCAAACGCGCCTCCTCGAGCCGCGCTTGTTCCAAACGACTCGAGAATTGCGTCAGTTGCACCGTCATAAAACCCGCCAGCACAAACGACACCGCCAGCATTGCACGGTTCATCAAAGTAATCGAATCCGCGCCGCTTTCAGAACTGGCATTGACCCAACCAGCCACGCCGCTCAGCACCACCGCCAGCAGCACCAAAGCAAAGGTAAAACGGCGTTTAAGCACCAAACCAGACAAGGCAATTGGGATATTCAACAAAATAGCCACCACCAAACGCTGCGGGGTGAGCAAATCAATCGTCACAATCACCATAAACAGCAACAACGAAATCAATACCAGAACAGGGGCTTTCACAACCCGCATTGTACTGACCCGCCGACTAGACAGGCATTGGTCAGTTGACCATTGCAACTCGAGCCTTTGCAAAAACCTGCTTTTATGCCACAATAAACGCATGAGTTTGCTCGAGATGAAAACGGCTGCACTGCAATTACCCATCGCCGAACAAAACGAGTTGGTGAATATATTGTTGCAGAATATCCAAGCGCACCCTCAATCCGAGAACCCCGTTATGTCTAGTTTAGGCATTGTGGAAAGTGATTTTGACGCTGCAACCAGTGAAGAAGTTCTTTTTGACGAGTGGAATACATCTCGTGACGCTTGATACCAGTGCTGTTCTTGCTAAAAGATGCCAATCATGACCGTGTCCGAAACGTCGTCTTCGTGCAACCGCCACCGTATTTGATACCGACTGGAATTCTGACCGAGATTGCTTACTTGGTCGAAACTCGCTTTGGCGTAAAAACCATGAATGCTTTCATTAACGACATTCGAGCGGGTGTATTCCGCCTCGAGTTTCAACCATAATTGCTCACCTCGAGCCACCTGACCATCCTATCAATCTTCTGACCAATTCCCACGTCGTACCTCTCGAGTCTAGGCTGATTTCGGAGGTGAGAAGATGCTTTGGGTTTTGCTGATTTTGGTGGTTTTTCTTGTTCTGTACTTACTTTACGCCCTCCTCAAACCAGAGGCTTTCCAATGATTTGGGGCTTGTTGGTGTTGCTTGGTTTGTTTCTGCTTTGCGCTGCTTTTGTCGTGGCGATTGAGAGGTTGTGAATGGATGTTTTCTTGTCTTACTTGCTGGTGTTTGCACTGGCGTTACCACTTGGTTGGTACATGGCGCGGGTTTTCTCGAGTCAAAGCACCTTTTTGGATGTGGTGTGCAGTCCGCTCGAGAACCTTGTGTTTAAGTTACTGCGGGTCAATCCGCGTCAGGGCATGACGTGGCGTGGCTACGCACTGGCTTTGGTTTTCACCAATCTGCCTTTGGGTTTGTTGGCGTATCTGATTTTTTTGTTTCAGGGCAGTTTGCCTCTGAATCCAGATAACATTCCGAACATGCCGTGGGATTTGGCGTTGCATACGGCGGCGAGTTTTATCACCAATACCAATCAGCAGCATTATTCTGGTCAGGCACAACTCTCGTATTTTTCGCAGTTGGTGGCGATTGTGACGCTGATGTTTGTCACCCCCGCTGTTGGTCTTGCGGCGATGGTGGCGGTGCTGCGCGGCATCATGGGTGGCTTGCGCCCTGACGACAACACAGGTGCGATTCCTGCCGCGAACCTTGGTAATTACTACGTGGATGTTTTCAGAGCCATGACTCGGGTTTTGCTGCCCCTGAGTTTGGTGCTGGCGCTCTTGCTGACTTGGCAGGGCGTACCAAGTACCTTGGACAGCGCCAAAACTGCGACCCTGCTCGAGCCGAGTGCCGAAAGCACCACGCAAACCATTCCCATTGGTCCTGTGGCGGCGATGGTGGCGATTAAGCAACTCGGTACGAACGGCGGTGGTTGGTACGGACCGAACAGCGCTGTGCCACTCGAGAATCCCACGCCACTCAGTAATTTATTGCAGATGATTGCAATTCTGCTGATTCCTGTTGCCAGTGTCTTCATGGTTGGTTTTTTCACCCATCGTCCACGTTTTGGTGTATCCATCATGGGCTGCATGGTGCTGCTGAGCGCCGCGCTGACGTTCTTTATGCTGGTGACTGCCCTCGAGCCAAACCATGCTTTCAAAGGCTTAGCTGCCTCGAGTGCCAACATGGAAGGGGTTGAGCAGCGTTTTGGTGCTACTTTATCGGCGTTGTGGGCAACTTGGACAACCCAAACCAGCAACGGCAGTGTCAATGCGATGATGGACAGCCTCAATCCACTGGCGGGGCTTGTGCCAATGGTTGGCATGTGGCTCAATGTCACCTTCGGCGGTGATGGCGTGGGTTTGCTAAATTTCTTCACCTACCTGATTGTCACGGTGTTTATTGCGGGTTTGATGGTCGGACGCACGCCTGAGTTGTTTGGACGCAAAATTGAGGCTCGAGAGATGAAACTCGCTTCGATTGCCCTGCTGATCTCACCACTGCTGATTCTTGTACCAAGCGCTTTGACCGTGGCAATGCCAAGTCTGGCTGCCAATTCCAATCCCGGTTTTCATGGACTGAGCCAAATTGTTTATGAATTCTCGAGTGCCACCGCCAATAACGGCTCGGGTTTCGAGGGCTTGGGTGATAATACCGTTTGGTGGAATGTGATGACTTCGATTTGCTTGATTCTCGGGCGGTTCATTCCGATTATCGCGCCACTTGCTATTGCTGGTTTGATTGGGATGAAAAAAGCCGCGCCACAAAGCGCGGGGACGCTGCGGGTTGACACCCCAATTTTTGCTGCCACCACCCTGAGTGTGATTCTGATTGTTGGTGCGTTGTCGTTCTTTCCAGTGGCGGTGATGGGTCCCATTGCCGAGCATCTGACCCTCGGGCAAGCATTGCCTCAACCCATTCCACTCGAAGGGGTGAGATGATGCAATCTTCTCACCGTCGCGCTGGCAGCATCATCCCCCAAGGTCAATTCGCTACCTTGCTGCTCGAAAGCGCTAAGAAACTCAGTCCGTTGTACCTTGCTAAGAACCCTGTGATGTTCATTGTGCTGATTGGCACGGTGATTACTGCCGTTCTCAGCGTGGAAAAAATCATCTCGAGCCAAAGTTTTTTGTACGAACTGACCATTACCGTGTTGCTGTTCTTGACGGTTTTCTTTGCCACGTTTGCCGAGAGTGTCGCCGAGGCTCGCGGTAAAGCCCAAGCTGCCAGTCTGCGTTCAGCTCGAGCTGATACACCAGCTAACCGTGTGCTGGACGATGGTAAAATCGAAATGGTCTCGAGTACCACCTTAAAACACGATGACCTTGTACGGGTTGGGGTTGGGCAACTGATTCCCGCCGATGGTGAAATTGTGCAAGGCTTAGCCATGGTGGACGAAAGCGCGATCACTGGCGAATCCGCACCTGTGTTGCGCGAAGCTGGCGGGGATTTCTCGAGCGTGACCGGTGGTACAAAAGTGATTTCCGATGAAATTATTGTGCGCGTCACCAGCTTACCCGGCGAGAGTTTCCTAGATCGCATGATTGCCTTGGTCGAAGGGGCGAACCGTCAAAAAACCCCGAATGAAATTGCACTGGGGATTTTACTGGCTGGTTTCACCCTGATTTTCGTGCTGGTCGTGGCAACTTTGCTGCCATTGGCAGCGTTTATTGGGGTCAGGCTCGAGGTCACCACCCTGATTGCCCTTTTGGTTTGCCTGATTCCCACCACGATTGGTGGTTTGCTGCCCGCGATAGGCATTGCAGGGATGGACAGGGCGCTCAGAGCCAACATCATTGCTAAGTCTGGACGCGCCGTAGAAGTGGCAGGTGACATTGACACACTGCTGCTCGACAAAACAGGCACAATCACGCTCGGCAATCGCCAAGCTACCGCCTTTATTCCCGTACCCGGCGTGACCGAGGAACGCCTCGCTAAAGCCGCGCACCTCTCGAGTCTGGCGGACAACACCCCCGAAGGCAAAAGCATTGTCGAACTCGCCATTCTGCGCGGCTCGAGGGTCGAAACTGGGCTGCGTGAACAAGCCGAGTTCATCGAATTCAGCGCCCAAACCCGTATGAGTGGCATCAACACCCCCGATGGTAAGCAAATCCGCAAAGGCGCTCCAGACCGCATGATGCGTTTGGTGCGAGAAAGTTTTCAAAAAGTCCCACCTGAACTACAAGCCGATGTCGAACGCGTGGCTCGAGGTGGTGGTACGCCATTAATTGTCACCGAGGACGGCGAAGCCTTGGGCGTGGTCGCCCTCTCGGATATAGTTAAAAAAGGCATCAAAGAACGCTTTGCTCAGCTACGCGCCATGGGCTTACGCACAGTAATGATAACAGGTGACAACCCACTGACCGCCAAAGCCATTGCCGCCGAAGCAGGCGTGGATGATTTCCTCGCCGAAGCCACGCCAGAAGACAAAATGCGCCTGATTAAAGCCGAGCAGCAAAAAGGCAAACTGGTCGCCATGATGGGCGACGGCACAAACGACGCACCCGCCCTTGCCCAAGCTGATGTTGGACTCGCCATGAACAGCGGCACTCAAGCCGCCAAAGAAGCAGGCAACATGGTGGATTTGGACTCTGACCCCACCAAACTGCTCGAGGTGGTCGAAATCGGCAAGCAGCTCCTCATCACACGCGGCGCACTGACAACTTTTAGCATCACCAACGATGTCGCTAAGTATTTTGCGATCATCCCCGCGATGTTCGCCAGCACCATCCCCAGCATCAACGCCCTGAACATCATGCAGCTCTCGAGCGCCAACAGTGCAATTTTAAGCGCCGTGATCTTCAACGCCGTGGTCATACCAATGCTGATTCCAGTGGCATTGCGCGGCGTTTCGTACCGCCCAATGAGTGCCGAAACCATGCTCACACGGAATGTACTGATATACGGTTTGGGTGGCGTGATTGTGCCATTTATTGGCATCAAAGCAATTGATTTGGTTGTTGGATTGGTGTTTTGAAGTTTTGTTCTCGAGACTGAGCAACAGCTCCTCGAGCGTTAATTGGGCAAGTTGAAAAGATGCAATTGGTTAAGTACATCCGTGAAATGTTTTAGAATATATGAATGCCAAAAACCCCCCAAATCTTTATCAAACTAAGCACCGAACAAGATAAGCAACTCCAAGAACTGGAACTCAACTCACTTATCAACGCGAAAGTACGACTCAGAGCCAGT
>JAAFJQ010000071.1:13169-16917 GCA_013298185.1 Deinococcales bacterium | reverse complement strand
CTCGGTGGCAAAGTGGCGAATACTGGCTTTGGCATTCAAGTATTCTTGTCTGCGAAGACTGCTTTTGCCTTTAGAACCAATCAAATTCACCCCAAGTTGTGTATGCCACCAAATCATAAAATCGGCAAGGTGATGATCTGGTTTGCGCCCAAGCGTGATGCTGCCAACGCTGTCTGCCACCAAACGCTGCACAAACTCGAGCAACTTAAACGGCTGCCCAACAGGTTGCTCGAGCAGTGAATGCTTGGCTAAGTCCAAAACAAGTGGAATGTTCTCGAGAACCCTAGACTTGGCAAAACCCTGCCGAGCAGCTTTGCGGTATTTTTGGTGCTGTTCACCCTCGAGCATGGTCATCACCACCCGACCACCGAATTCTTTGATGATGTTCTCCCAGACTTGCCAGGCATCAAATTCGCCAGTGTTGTCATTCATGGCTTTGATTGCGTCAGGTCCACCCAAGACCACAAATTCGCTGCCCAAAACTCGAATGCGGTAGCACGAGCCATGCTTATGGTATTGGGCTTGGAAGAAGGTTTCGGCATCTTGAATCAAAGACACCAAACTGCCAACCAAAGGAAAACCATCAGCCAAGGGAGGGGTTTTTGCAATCATGGACGGATTATACCGCGATTTATGGCATGACCATGTGCTGGCAGTGCAGCCCGAGCAAAACAAAAAACTCAGCCAAACTTTAAGCCAAGTAAAAAACCAGGAACAAAAGAACCCGCAAAAGGCAAATTATTGGTTAGCACGCCCATAAGTCCATTCAAAGCATTCTCGAGCGCAGGGGTTTTCAAAGCGGGTTCAGCGAATTGCTGAATTCGCAACCAATTGATTTCAATGACACCCATGTACGCCAGAACTTGCAGCATAATAAACATCGTCCCAAAAACAAAAAGTGCGATTTTGCCAATTTTTTTCATCGCATATCCTGTGGCAAAACCAGCCAATCCACCAAAAGAAATCTGTCCAAGATAAGGCGCGATCCAATCAAGGATTTGAGAACCAACTTCGGGGGGTTTATTCTCCACCCACGCAGTCTAACATTGTACCGATGAGACACCACTCAATTCGAGATGGGCGATGTACCACTCAATTCGAGATGGGCGATGTACCACTCAATTCGAGATGGGCAGAATCGTACTGCGTTTTTCCTCAGAAACCGCAATAATGCTATTGATGTTCCGCACACCAGCAATTCTGGTCAGATGCTCGAGATAAAACTTTTGGTAGGCTTCTAAATCAGCCACGCAGACCTTTAAGAGAAAATCCCTATCGCCAAGAATTAAGTAGCACTCGAGAACTTCAGCTCGAGAACGCATTTTATTGGCAAAATCATCGTATGTGCCTTTGGTTTGACGATCCAAAGTGACCATCACAAAGACAGTTAAACCAACCCCGACTTTCTTGGCATCAAGCAGTGCTGTATAGCCCGAAATAAAACCTTCATCCTCGAGCCGACGCACCCGCCGCAGGCATGGAGCAGGAGTTAAGCCAACTTCGTCTGCAAGGTCGGTGTTGGCAATTCGGGCATTGTTTTGCAGGGCTTGCAAAATGGCTTTGTCGGTGGCATCGAGCATGGAGATTAGGCTATCCAGATTTCTTGCAATTGGCAAGCCACTCAACTCGAGGACGTGGTAGCATCGGATTGAAGGGGTAAACCGATGAAAAAAGTGGCTTGGCTGGTGCTGGCTGGTTGTGTTTTGGGTTTGGCATACGCCCAGATTCAAAGGGTAGTCTCGGTTCAGTTGGCGAGCCAAAAACTGCAACTTGAGAGTGTAGAGATCAACGGTAAAACTTTTGTTTCGCTCGAGCAAATCCAGAAAGCCTTTCCTCCAACGCCATCCGCCAGCACAACCCCGCGTCCTGCCAACGCTGTACCGGGCGGAACAAACCAAGTCGCGGCTGCCGAAGGCTGCATCAACGAATTTTTGTTCAATGGTGCGTGGCGTTTTCGCGTCTTGAGCGTTAAATATGACACCAGCAAAGAAGGCTGGGCTGTACGGGTTGAATTGCGAAACGGGATGAAAAAAGTGGCTCGCGTGGTGGGTTCGGGCGCAGATTCCAATGCTCGTGACATTTCTTTAGCACTCAATTCGGGTAATACAGTTTCGTTGACCATCGGTCAAATGTCTAAAATTCAAACTGCAATGCTTTTTAATGAACTTGCTCCTGCGGCGGCAGCCATAACTGAAATGATCTTCTATGCTCCTGCCACAGACCAAGCCAAGAAATTTTTGTGGTTACAAAGTGCCACCAACAACATAGACAAAGCTCCTCTGATGAAAGACCCCGCTTTTAGAATCAACCTGACTTGCACCAAGCCCTGAGCAATGTGCAAAATCGCAAGGTATCACTCGAGGCTCGAGCCTATAGTACTTGCAATGAAGAACATTTTTGGATTGATGATTACTTCGGTGGCTCTATTCGGTTGTAACTCCAACCCTGTGGTTGACCCGCCAGTGGTCAATGCTTGCCCAAGTACGATCACCATTTCAGGCTCGAGCAATGCTTACACCACCACCTCTTGTACCTTAAAAGTTGGCACGCCAATCACCATTCAAGCCAATTCAGGACACCCGCTTTCAGGAAGCGGCGCTGGGCGCACCATCTCGAGCGCCAAGTCAGACCAAAACGTTGGCTTCGCTCAAGCTGGCACATTTAGCTTTTTATGCGACTTTCACAGTGGTTCTGGAATGAAAGGCAGCATCACGGTTGTTCCTTGAGCAATAAAATAACTATTTGAACCATATTAGCGCAATAAACAAACGCAAACCCGTAAGACTCGAGGCTCGAGCGCAATCATTCAAGCCTCAAGTCTTGCTAGAATACAGGGCATGACAACCCTGAAAACAACCGCGCTTCATGACACCCACCTCGAGTTTGGCGCTCGGATGGTCGAATTTGGCGGTTGGGACATGCCAGTGCAGTACGCGGGCATCATTGCTGAACACACAGCCGTGCGAAACAAAGCAGGTATCTTTGATGTTTCGCACATGGGCGAATTTATCGTTTCGGGCAACCAAGCCCTCGAGTTTTTGCAGTACGCTTGCGCCAACGATGCGGCGAAACTCAAAAGTGGTAAAGCCCATTACAGCATCCTACTGAACGAATCTGGCGGCGTGGTGGACGACATTTATGTTTATCGTCTCGAGTCGAGTGCTTTTATGGTTGTGGTCAATGCCAGCAACATTGAAAAAGACTTTACGCACCTCGAGCAGATTGCCAAAAACTTTGATGTCACCCTCGAGAATCGCTCGGACGACAACGCCCTGATTGCGGCTCAAGGCGCAATCGCGGCAGAACTGCTCGAGCCAGTCACCAGCGCGGATTTGCAGAGTTACCGCAAGAACAGTGTTTTCCCAAGTAAACTCTTTGACGTGGATGTGCTGATGGCTCGCACGGGGTACACGGGCGAAGATGGCTTTGAGATTTTCTGCGCCCCAAGGGAAGCCGATCATCTGTGGCGCGAATTGCACAAAATTGGGTTTGCGATGTGCGGTTTAGGCGCACGCGACACGCTGCGGCTCGAAGCTGGGTTTCCGCTTTACGGGCATGAATGGAACGATGAGAGCAATGTTCTCGAGACACCGTTTACTTGGGTGAGTAAAGAATACAAAGACTTTGTTGGGCGCGATGCGATGCTGGCAAAACCAAAAACCAAGATGCTGCGCGGCATTCGCATGATTGGACGCGGCATCCCTCGAGAACAGATGAACGTCAAACTCGAGGGGGAAGTCATCGGGCA
>JAAFJQ010000071.1:0-13159 GCA_013298185.1 Deinococcales bacterium | reverse complement strand
GCAGATGTCGAAGCCGAGATTTGTGAACCTGTGTTTATCTCGAGAAGCAGTCCGGGGCAATGATGAACTTTTCCCAAGCACAATTACAAGACATGGCAAAGGTCATGGGTATCGCCAGTGGCGCAAAGCAAGTGATTTTATTTGGCAGCACCGCCAGAGGCGAAGCCACAGAAGACAGTGACCTTGATTTTCTACTTGTGATGCGCGACGAAGATTGGAAATGGGATGGCAAAACCCTAGAAAAACTCGAGCCAGCCATGAAAGCTCGAGAAGCCATTCGAGAAGCTGGGTATTGGATGCCACTTGATGTATTACCACTTCCCGAAAGTCGTTATCAAAGCCCAGAATCATACTTAGGCAGTGAAGTCAGGCGTGATGGGATTATTCTTTACAATACGGAGGTTCACCATGCCTGATTCCAAAGACCCAAACCGTTGGGTTGAATATGCCGAGAATGATTATCAAGCAGGGTCGCGTCTCAAGGACTCGATTGCCTCGTCTGCTGCTTTTTTGTTTCATGCTTCTGCCGAAAAATACCTCAAAGCCGTATTGCTAAAACAACAAAAACCCGTACCCAAAAGTCACGAAATTGATTCCTTACTGAAATTGGTAGCCCCGAGCATCCCAGAAAGTTCTCGAGAACAGAAAGCTGCAAAGTTACTTGACCTTATCTTCAATTTTAGTCGTTACCCAGATGATTTACTCGAGATGGGCTTGGAAGAAACTAGCAGCATTCATCAAGCCAGCACAGTGCTACGCGCCTATGCTCGAGGCGAGTTAGGATTGGAGCAACAAAGCGAGGTGAAACCATGAGTGTTAAAGAAAAATTGCTCGAGAGAATCGAAAGCATGACCCAAGCCGACCTTGAATGGTTAGACTCCGTGCTTGAAGCCCATGATTACCCAGATATTCGGGTGGATTATAGTGAAGAAAAGCGATTAGAAATGATTGATATTCTCGAGAAGCTAGGCGCACCAAGCGATACAGACATGACTGAGTTCAATAACTCAATTCAACGCCGTTCTTGGAAATTATGAGATACACGCTCGATACCAATTTTATGTCCGCAATCATCAACCAGAATCATGGTTGAATTCAGCGTTTGGCTCGAGCAAGAATAACTATTAATTAAAAAACAACTACAAGGAGTAATATTATGATAAAAATTAATGACCTAGAACTTGGGTTTCCCGATGCAGAAAATTATAGGAGAAGAGAAAACAAAGAATTCCTAAATCAAATTTTTATTAGAAATAACTTTCTTGATAAACTCTGTGAGCCATCCACATCATTTTTAATTGGTGAAAAAGGGACAGGAAAAACAGTTTATGCCGTCTATTTAGTAAACAATAATTATCGAGAAAATTCCGCTACAATAAAATATATTAGAGAAACTGAATATATTAAATTTATAGCTATGAAAAAAGAAAAGCATTTAGATTTTTCTGATTATTCTAGTATTTGGAAAGTAATTTTATACTTATTAATTGCGGAACAGATAATTGAAAAGGAAGGCATGGGGTTCTTAAATCAGTTTAATAAGTTAAAGTCTATAAAAAATGCTATAGATGAATACTATAATAAAGCATTTTCCCCAGAAATCATTCAAGCACTTGAGTTTGTCAAAGAATCTAAAATTGGTGCAGAATTGTTCGCAAAATTTTCAAAAGTATCTGGTGAGCAAGGGGCTAGTCAAACATTTACTGAATCAAGGTTTCAAAGCAATTTATTTTACATACAAAAACACTTTGAAGATGCTTTTCGTCAAGTCCGTCTAAAACAAAACTATATTCTCTTTATTGATGGAATTGACATCCGTCCGTCCTCTATTCCTTTTAACGAATATTTAGACTGCATAAAAGGACTAGCTAATGCCATATGGGAAGTTAATAATGACTTTTTTCCATCGATCAAAGGCGGTCAGGGCAGAATCCGTGCAGTGTTGTTGATTCGTCCAGATATTTTCCAAACACTTGGATTACATAATCAAAATTCAAAAGTGCGAGATAATTCAGTGTTCTTAGATTGGCGTACTGAATATGCCAACCACCGAACTTCAAACATTTTTCAGATAATTGACCATTTACTAGAATCACAGCAAGATTCAACTCAAATTAATACATATCAAATTGGAAAAACATGGGATACTTATTTTCCGTGGGATGCTCCAAACATAAAAAAGCATTATGCGAATAGAACTTCATTTCTATTGTTCTTAAGATGGTCATACTATAGACCTCGAGATATTCTCACTATGTTAGTTTATTTAAAAGAAATTTATATTGAGGAGAATAGAAATGACTCTACAATTACACTTGACAATTTTGAAAACTTAACATTTAAAAAGCGATATTCTGATTATTTATTAGGCGAAATTAAAGATCATCTTACTTTTTACTATAAGAGTGAGGAGTACGAATTATTTCTTAAGTTTTTTGAATATTTAAACAGAAAAACATTTTTTACCTATAATGAGTACATAGCTGCATGGCAAAAATTTGAGCAAAATTCCTTGAAAAATATTGATGTTCCAGATTTTATGTCAAGCTCAAGCGCATTTCTGCAATTTTTATATGATTTAAATATCATTTGCTATTTTGAAGATAATATTAAACATGGAGTAAGAACTCCTCATGTGCGTTGGTGTTTTAGAGAAAGAAGCTATGCGAATATTTCACCGAAAGTAAAAGCTGAGGTCACTTACCAAATCTTTTATGGTTTGCAAAAAGCACTCAATGTAGTCTGAAATCATGAAGTCCATTAGCGGTAATTTGTTAAGTATTCAGTAAAGTAACTCACTCTCAAGGAGCAACCATGAACATCCCATCCGACCTGCAATACCTCAAATCCCACGAGTACGTCCGTCTCGAGGGCGACATTGCCACCATTGGCATCACCGACTTTGCCCAAGATCAACTCGGCGATGTTGTCTATGTCGAACTGCCCGAAGTTGGACGCATTGTCTCGAGCGGCGAAGCTGTTGCCGTGGTCGAAAGCGTCAAAACCGCTTCGGACATTTACAGCCCCGTGTCTGGTGAAGTTATCGAAGTCAACTCGAGCCTGACTGACGAACCCGAGAACATCAACGCCGAACCATATGGCAATGGGTTTTTGTTCAAAGTCAAATTCACTGACCTCTCAAGCCAATTGCTAGACGCTGCTGCTTACCGCGAAGTTGCTGAAGCTGAGGCGTAAGAACTCCCCCTCGCTTCTTGCTCACAAGACAGCACCTCACGGGCTGTTCGCGCTTCGCTCGACCCCTCAAAGAGGGGTGCTAGGTCTTAGGTCTTGGCTCTTAAGACCCCCTCTTTGAGGGGGACGCGAGTGCAACGAGCGTGGGGAGTTGCCCCAAAGGAAAATATGAAATACACCCCGCACACACCCGAAGACATTTCCCACATTCTCGAGACGATTGGTGTCGCCTCGGTGGATGCGCTTTTTGATGATTTGCCACTTCCGATTCGCAATCCTAAAATTGATATTCCAAGTGGTTTGGATGAACACGGTGTTCTCGAGCATATGAAGGCTCTGGCAGCGAAGAACACCAGTCTCGAGACTACGCCAAGTTTTCTGGGTGGTGGAATGCGTCATCATTTCCAGCCGAGCGCGGTCAATGCCCTGACCTTTCAGAGTTCGTTTGTGACGGCTTACACGCCGTATCAGCCCGAGGTTTCCCAAGGCGAGTTGCAAGCCATGTTCGAGTACCAAAGCATGATTGCGGCGCTGACGGGTTTGGATGTTTCTAACTCGAGTTTGTACGATGGCGCAACGGCTGTGGCTGAAGCCGCTCTGCTTGCCATGCGGCAAACCAATCGCAGCACGGTTTTGGTCAGCCGTGGCGTGCATCCCGAGTACCGCGAGACTTTGACCACTTTTCTCGAGTGCGTTGGTGCAAAACTCATCAACCTTGAACTCGAGGGGACAAGCACCATGGCTCAAACCGTCGAGCCTGACATTGCGGCGGTGATTGTGCAGAATCCCAATTTTCTGGGTTCGCTCGAGGACATGAAAACCTTGGCAGCTCGAGCGCATGAGGCTGGAGCATTGTTTATTGCTGTGGTTGATCCACTGAGCTTAGCTGTGGTGCAAGCTCCTGCCGAGTACAGCGCGGATATTGCCGTGGGCGATGGTCAAGTGATTGGTAATGCCGCAAACTTTGGCGGTCCTGCTTACGGCTTTATCGCGGTTAAGGATGCCCTGATGCGCCAATTACCCGGGCGTTTGGTCGGTGCAACCAAGGATGTGGATGGCAAACGCGGTTTTGTGCTGACTTTGCAAGCAAGGGAGCAGCATATTCGCCGTGCCAAAGCCAAGTCCAACATCTGTAGCAATCATGCCCTGATGGCACTGCAAAGCGCGATTTACTTGTCTGCCCTCGGTCCAAATGGCTTGCGAGAAGTGGCAACGGTCAGTGCAGTCATGGCTCGAGAACTCGAGGGCGCTTTGAATCGGGTTGGTCTCGAGACCATCACCACTGGTAAGTACCTGAATGAATTTGTGGTGCGTTTACCCAAACCCGCCGAGGCGATCAGGTTAGCCCTTGCCCAAGCTGGGGTTCATGCGTGTGTGCCTGTGCCGCTCGAGTATGGTTTTGGCAATGCTGGTTTGTTTGCGGCTACTGAACTGACCACAAGCGATCAGGTTGCTAAACTCGAGGCTGCTTTAAGAACTGTTTTGGTGTAGCCTATGTCGAAGAAGCAAAAGTTGTTTCAACGAATTGCCAATAATCCAGAAAATTTGCGTTTCGCAGATTTTGTTCAACTGATTAAAGCATTCGGATTTGTACTCGAAAGAGTGAATGGCAGTCATCACATCTTCTTTCATCAGGAATTTCCAATCAAACTGAATATTCAGTCATTGCATGGACAAGCCAAAGCGTATCAAGTGGAGCAATTTCTAAAAATGGTTGAGTCGCTCGGTCTGAGCATGGATGGTGTCAAATGAAAGATTATCACATTAACGTTTTTTTTCACGAAGAAAGCAATTGCTGGGTGGCTGATTTGCCCGATTTTCAGTTTTGTTCAGCCATGGGAGACACGCCATTAGAAGCTGTGCAAGAACTCGAGATTGCCAAATCACTTTGGCTCGAGGTTGCTCGAGAAAAAGGGCATGAGATCCCTGAGCCTAGGTATCGTCCAGCCATTTATGCTTTGTTCAACACAGTATCTCCAGCAAAAGTTCCTACAAAAAAAACAACCAAAAAACCAAATACATCCACCAAAATCCAGAAAAAACGTTCCCCTCGGCAACTCGAAGCCACCGTTTGAAGGTCATCAATGGCAAAGAAAGTCAAACAAATAATCATTAAACCTAAGCCCGAGCCGATGCCGCCAGTCACTGCACTCTCGAGTGCGCGTTCTTTGTGGCGACGCAATGGTTTATTTATTGCGATTGGTTTTTTTGTGATGGCAAGTGTTTTTTTACTTGCTATGGACAATAAAGTCATTGCACAAACAGCTTTTCCAATGATTTCTTTTCTGACGATTTTGTCTATTGTGATGGCGATTTCCTATGGTTTACAGTACCTTCAAGTCAAACGCCGTGCCGAACTCGAGGCGTGGTCTGAGCATAAATGGAAGTTGTGGCGCGAAGGTTTTTAACAACAGAGGTGTACCTATGAATGCAGTTCTCGAGAAGCAAGCAACAATTGATTTTCCTCTGATTTTTGAGCGCAGCAAATCAGGTCGGCGTGGTGTGATTCCTCCACAAGCCGCCAAAGCTCAAGGCGTGAAGCTCGAGGATTTGCTTGGTGCAGATAATCTGCGCCGCTCACACTTGCCTCTGCCGGAGGTGTCCGAGCTTGATTTGGTACGGCATTACACGGGTTTGGCGCAACGTCAAATGAGTGTGGATGCTAATTTTTATCCACTTGGTAGTTGCACCATGAAGTACAATCCCAAAGTCAATGAGGTTGCCGCCGCGTGGTTCACCAGTTTGCACCCGTATCAAGACCCAAGCACGGCGCAAGGGGCGCTCGAGTTGCTGTTTCACTTAGCGGCTGACCTTGGGCAAATCACGGGTATGGATGCGGTCACGCTTCAGCCAGCCGCAGGCGCTCATGGTGAATTTACGGGCATTTTGATGATTCGCAAATACTTTGAATCACGCGGTGAACTCGAGCAGCGCCGCATTGTGATTGTGCCTGATGCCGCGCATGGCACGAACCCTGCCACGGCTGCAATGGCTGGCTTTGATGTGGTTGAAATTCCGGGCAATGAACACGGTGAAGTGGATTTCGTGGCACTCGAGGCAGCGTTGAACCCGAGTGTGGCGGCAATTATGCTAACCAATCCAAATACACTGGGGATTTTTGAAACGCGCATCCTCGAGATCAGCGCCAAAGCCAAAGCCCTTGGGATTCAACTGTATTACGATGGCGCGAACACCAACGCGATTGTCGGACGGGCGCGTCCGGGCGACATGGGCTTTGATGTGATTCACTTGAATTTGCACAAGACCTTCACCGTGCCGCATGGTGGCGGTGGTCCTGGAACGGGTCCTGTGGGCGTGAAAGCTCACCTCGAGCCATTCTTACCCACGCCAATTGTTGCAAGAGCAGAGAACGGCTTTCAACTCGAGTTTAACCGCCCAAACAGCATCGGGCGGGTGCGGAGTTTCTACGGCAATTTCGGCAATCTGGTACGGGCATACACGTATATTCGCAGTCTTGGAGCGGAAGGACTGCACGATGCCTCGAGCATGGCAGTGCTGAATGCCAATTATCTGCGTGTCAAATTCCAACAGATAGGCTTTGAGACGGCGTACAACCGCGTCAACATGCACGAATTTGTGGCTGTGCCACCCAAAGGCATGAAAACCCTTGATTTTGCCAAAGCGCTCTTGGATTACGGCATTCACCCGATGACCGTGTATTTCCCGTTGGTGGTTTCTGAATCCATGATGGTCGAACCCACCGAAACCGAGAGCTTAGAAACAATGGATAGATTTGCCAATGTCATGCAGGAAATCCTCGAGAAAGCCAAAGCCAATGCGGGTTGGCTCGAGAATGCGCCATACAACACAGTTGTGCGGCGTTTGGATGAGGTCATGGCTGCCAAGAAGCCGATGCTGACATATCAGAAGCTCTCAAAATAAATTGATTCTTTTCAGGCTGGAGTTTGCTTTTGCAGATTCCAGCTTTTCTTGTACAATTTCGTCATGACTCAACTTCTGGAACGCGCTGTCACAGAAATACTGCAATTGCCTGAAGCTCAGCAAGACGAAATTGCCGAACGATTGCTTCTTGAACTCGAGGATGCCAAATGGGATGCACTTCTCGCTCGACCTGAAGCAAAAGCCAAATTGCGTGAAATGGCAGCCAAAGCTCGAGCAAATTATGATGCTGGTTTGGCTACTCCTATCATTCCTGAAAAGATGGGATAGATGAACTCCAAAGGCGACCCTGAATTTTGGCGGCTGTACCGCCGTTTACCAATAGAAGTTCGCGCCCAAGCTCAAGCTGCTTATGCGATGTTTGCTTTGAATCCGCGTCATCCGAGTTTGCATTTCAAGTGCATTGATGAGGAAGAACAAACCTATTCTGCTCGAGTCGGATTAAAGTATCGGGTACTAGGAACTTTACAGGGTGAAGATATTTCGTGGTTTTGGATTGGCTCTCATGGTGACTACGACAAGTTATTGGGCTAACACCTCGAGTTTCAGCTTTTTCTTTTCAGACTCGAGGAGTAAAATCTGTGCATGTCAATACCTTATGAAGATGTTTTTCGCAGCGCAGAGAATAGTAATATTCGGCTGGAAGTTATTAAAGGTGCAACTGTTTGGGAAGCAAGTCCAGTTTATAAACACCAAGTTGCAGTGAAACGAATTGCTGCGAGCCTTAAACCTTTGCCTGATTCAAACTGTGCTTGTATTGAGACTCAAGATACATATTTCAAGTTTCTTGATGGTTCACAAAAACGTCCAGATATTGCCATTTTGTGTTCTGAACCCCCGCTCGAAGCTCAAGATGCACCACTCGAGATGGTTCCTGTTGCTGTGGTAGAAATTATTTCCAAGAATTACGAATACAAAGATTTGGTGCTTGCACCACCGTTTTATCTCGAGGTTGGGGTGCTGGATATTCTGATTTTTAATCCAGCCGATAATTCTGTACTGCATTACCGCCCAGATTTTGAAAAGCCCAAGCAGTATCTTTCTCCAATCACCCTAAACCTCGAGTGTGGTTGTGAAATCACGGTTTAGACCATTGGCAGCATAATCTGTAAGCTCTGCACTGAAATCCGCCCAGCAATGGCTCGAGCCACATCTTGGAGGGCTTGGGCTTCTTTGGTGTCTGGGTTCGTCATGACCACAGGAGCGCCATTGTCACCTGCGGCACGAACCTCGAGACCAATTGGAATTTCGCCAAGCACGGGTACGCCAAGTTTTTCAGCTTGGGTTCTCGAGCCACCATGTCCAAAAATGTCGTAGCGGTTACCTGTGTCTGGTGCAATAAAGTAACTCATGTTTTCGACCACGCCGAGGATTGGCACATTGGCTTTGCGGAACATATCAATGGCTCGAGTGGCATCGATCCAAGCGACATCTTGAGGGGTGGAGACAATGACCGCGCCGCTAATCGTGACGCTCTGGGTCAGGGATAATTGCACATCGCCTGTTCCCGGTGGCAGGTCAATCACCAAGTAATCCAGTTCGCCCCAAGCGGCATCATGCAGGGTTTGGCGCACAAAACTATGCAGCATTGGTCCGCGCCAAACGGTGGCTTGACCGGGCGCGACCAAATTGCCCATGCTGATGATTTTAATGCCGAACTTCTCGAGGGGAAGCATTTTCTTGTTTTCATCGGCGTACATGCGCTCGTCAGTCAGCCCAAACATATGGGAAATGCTTGGTCCGTAGACATCAGAATCAAGCAACCCCACTTTTGCGCCGTCTCGAGCAAGGGAGCAAGCGATGTTGGCAGCCACGGTGCTTTTGCCGACTCCGCCTTTGCCTGAGCCAACCAAAATAACGTGTTTCACACCCGGGATAGGGTTCTCGGTGGGTGGGCGCACCTGAGCGCCGAAGGTCACGGCAACGTGTTTGACATCGGGAACTTTCAGCACTGCCGAGACAACATCGGATTCAATTTTACCTTTGAGTGGGCAAGCAGGTGTGGTCAATTCGACTTTGACATGCACGGTGCTTCCATCAATGCTCATTTTTTCAATCATTCCCAGTGTCACAAGGTCTTTGTGCAACTCGGGGTCATTGACGGTTCGCAAGGCGTTCATCACGGCAGCTTCGGTTATCATGCTTTGAGAATAACGCCTAGCCTCGTAAAAGACGCGGGACTCGAGTCACAAATTGGGGTTACTTGCGATATGCCCAACTGGTGAATCTGGTTTCGAGCAGCGCAAAAATCGCGTAGAAAAAAATACCTATGGCAGCAATGGTGATTAACCCCGCATAAACCAATGGCACTTGTAAACTCGAGGAGGCTGAGATCATTAGATAACCAATACCCGCGTTTGAGGCGCTGATTTCTGAGATCACCGCACCAACAAAGGCAAGGGTGACAGCTACTTTTAAGGAGGCAAAAAAATACGGTGCGCTGCGTGGCAACCCGACTTTGAAAAAGACCTCGGCTTTGGATGCCCCGAGGGCGCGTAGCACGTCTTGGAGTTCGGGTTCAACCGTGGCTAAGCCAGTGGCAACATTGACAGCAATTGGAAAGAAGCTGATTAAAAAAGCGGTCAGGATGGCGGGTGGTGAGCCAATGCCAAACCAAATCACAAAAATCGGCACGAGGGCTGCTTTGGGGACACTGTTAAAGCCTACCAAAAACGGGTACAGCGCGGCATATGCCAGTTTTGAATAGCCAATCAGCGCCCCAAGGAACACTCCAACCACCACCGAGATGCTAAAACCAACCATGCTTGTCCAAACGGTTTGCCAAGCATTCATGGCGATTGGCGCTCGAAGTTCGTAGAGTTTGGCAAAGGCAGCACTGGGCGTAGGAAGAATAAATTCTTGGACATTAAAAATCCGCACACCAAGTTCCCAGAACACAAAAAAACCAATCACCATCGCATAAGGCGCGATTCGTTCAGCTCGAGTCATGCCCTGACCTCGCGGACTTCGCCAATGGCATGGCGCAAATCTTGAACTTCGGCAATATAGGCTGGGGTGTAGACATCTTCTAAACTCCGAGGACGAGCCAGCGGGTTGCTTCTGGCAGTGATGACCCGCCCAGGTTTGCCACCCATTAAGTAAATTGTGTCGGCTAAGAACACTGCTTCGCGCAATTCATGGGTCACAAGAATCACAGTGCATTGGGTGGCGCTCCAAAGGTCCTGCATTGCCATCCAAAGTTCTTCTTTGGTGAAGGCATCAAGTGCGGCAAAAGGCTCATCCAAGAGCAGAATTTCGGGTTTGTGAATCAGGGCGCGGCACAGAGAAACCCGTTGCTGCATACCACCACTCAGTTGCCAAGGGAATTTGTTTTCGACATCGCGCAGCCCCACCAACTCGAGCAAACGGCGAGCTTCGGACAAGCACTCGGCTTTTTTAGCCCGAAAATCCTTTTTTCGTACCACCTCGAGCGGCAAAAGAATATTTTCTAAGATATTACGCCAAGGCAGCAGCGTTGGGTTCTGAAATGCCATGCCAACATTGCCTGTCGGACGATGAATCACCCGACCCTCGAGCCGCACCTGACCAACGGTAGCGGGAAATAACCCCGAAACCAGTTTCATCATGCTGCTTTTGCCACAACCCGAAGCACCAACCACGGCAATAAATTCACCTCGAGCCACTTTGAGGTTCATATCGGCAATGGCTGGTGCTTTGGCGTTTGGATAGGTCAGGGAAACACCGTCCAGCTCGAGAAAAGGATCAGCCACAAGCCACCACAGCTCGAGCGGCCAACAACGTTCGTTTTTGCTTTTCGCCCGTTACCTTCATGCTCTAGAATCCTTTGCGCGGCGAATGCGCCCCGAGCTACTTTCAAGTTCATATCAGCAATGGCTGGCGTTTTGGCATTCGGGTAGGTCAGGGAAACACCGTCTAACTCAAGAAAAGGTTCAGTCACAAGGCACCAAAAATAAGAGGAAAGAATAAGCAGAAAAGCGAAAAGTCAAAAAATGCTTTTGCCAAACAGGGAGGGGCTTGTCCCTCCTTTACGATTGGATTGCAAAAAGGTCGCGTCCTATCGTAAGGGCGACCCTTGTGGTCGCCCTCGTTGAAGGATACTTAGAATCCTTTGCGTGGTGGCAAGCGATCTGCTAAGGTCGGCAAGAATTTGTCGTTAAAGACATTATCAGCCGTGAGTTTCACGGGTAAACCAAAGGCATCAGAAATCAGTTTAATTGCACCAGTTAAACGGTCTTTGCGAACCGCTCCAAAGCCAAAGAGTTCAACGTCGCGTACATAAATATTGCGCTTCAAGACACGCAACAAACGCTCTTTCTCGAGGGCAGCGTTCAGCAGACCATCGCGTTTCATCACAGCGGCAATGGCTTCGTCTGGTTTGGCAATGGTGTCTTTCCAAGATTTGGTGAAGGCACGCAGTACCGCTCTGACCACTTCGGGGTTTTTATTGGCAAAATCCTTGGTGGTGATCACGGCGTTGCCGTACAGGTTTTTTAAGTAATCCGAGTACATGAAAATATTCAAATCATCTTCTTCGATTTTTGCCGCTTTGAGGTTCAAAACACTGGTGAATTCAAACCCTGTGATTGCATCAGCTTGCCCTCGAGCCAAGGTTGGTTCACGCAGAGCAGCTTCGACATTGATAAAATTCACTTTGCTGGCATCAATACCAACCGCTTTGGCATAAACTGGGAATAAACGCCGTGCTGCATCGCCTGCTGGCGCAGCCAAAGTTTTACCCTCGAGGTCTTTGGGTGAATTGATACCACCCTTGCCTTTGACCGACATGATCGCATGGGGCGGGTTGTTGTAAACCATGGCAACACCAATCACTTCTTTGCCCGGGTTTTTGGCATTAAATTCAATCGCGCTGTTGATGTCGCCAAAGCCCATATCGTATGTACCAGCAGCCACTTTCTGGACGGTGTCACCCGAGCCAAAGCCACGGTCAATGGTCATGGCAATACCCTCTTGTTGCAAGTAGCCTTTTTCATTGGCAAGTAAGAACATGCCTTGCGGTCCTTGAATTGTGAAATCCAAAGCAAACTTTACTGCACGCGGTTGTTGCGCCAATGCCAAAGCCGTTAATCCAAACACCCCAGCCACAATCAATCTTTTCATAACACCCCTCTCTCGAGTTTTCTCGAGCGTACTGACATCCCTGAGCAGCACGAATGCAAGAAGATACGGTATTTTTTGCATAGTGTCAAATGAAAATTGTACAGATGCCCACTATTACTGTTACATTTTACTAAGTTTCTCGAGGTCTGGGTAGATCAATCGTGGCTTACAGACTTTTGTTTCGTGTCTCATGCCAACTAGGATGAACCAATGAGAAAACCCATTTTGTTCACCACAATCATTGCTTCGGGTATTTTGCTTGGCTTTTCACACGGGCAGTCCAAAGTGCTTTCGTTTTTTACCTGGTCGGAGTACATGGATCCAGCGATCATCACGCAATTTGAAAAGAAATTCTCGGTGAAAGTCAAAACCACGTTGTATGAATCCAATGAGGATATGCTGGCTAAACTCAAAGCGGGTGGCAAGGGGCAATACGACATTATTGTGCCAAGTGATTACATTGTGCCTGTGCTGATAGGTAATAAATTGTTGCAACCACTGGATAAGAGTAAGATCCCAAATTTCAAGAATTTGGATAAACAATTTTCCAGCACCCCTGTAGACCCAAAGAATGTGTATGGCGCGGGGTATCAATGGGGTACAACGGGGGTGTTGTACCGCAAAACCAAGTTCAAAACCACACCAACTTCATGGGCTTCTTTCTTTGACCCAAAGCAACAAAACGGTGATTTTGTGATGATGGACGACCCTCGAGTTACGATTGGTAGCGCCCTCAAGTACCTTGGGAAAAGTCTAAACAGCACCAATGTAGCCGATTTAAAAGCTGCTCAAGCCTTGCTGACCGAAGCCAAGAAGCGCTCCAAAGGCTTCACCGTGGGCATTGCAGGAAAATCCCAAGTTGAATCTGGCAGTGTTGATATGTCGGTGGTCTTCAATGGCGATGGTGTTCGCGCTGTCAACGAGAACAAGGACTTGGCTTTTTTTG
>JAAFJQ010000070.1 GCA_013298185.1 Deinococcales bacterium | reverse complement strand
GGTGTAAATGTCATCATGCTCCAAGAAATTCGTGGCTGGCAAAATAAAATCCGCCAACTCAGCACTTTCAGTCATGGCATTCTCGAGAACCACGGTCAGCAAATCCTCGCGCTTCATGCCAGCCATGACGCGGCTGGAATCTGGCGCAACCACCACGGGGTTACAATTGTAAACGATCATCGCATGGATACCGTTTTCTGGCTCGAGGGCAGTGCCGAGTTGGTTCATGTTGACACGGCGGGTTGTAGGCTTGACAAGATGGGCTGCGCCTAACTGCTTGCGATTCAATTGAAACGCGCCACTGGTACTTAGGAGCGCCCCACCGCCAAGGTGCTTCCACTGCCCAGTGAGAATCGGTAGCATGGTGATGGCACGACTGGCATTGCCACCGCCTTCATGACGGGTAATGGCATAACTGGTGCGGATAAAACTTGGGCTGGTGCTGGCATACTCGAGGGCAAGTTGCTGGATGATGTCTTGGCTGATGCCTGTCGTTTCGGCAGTTCGCTCGAGTGTCCATCCTCGAGCAGCTTCGCGTAATTCCTCGAAGCCTCGAGCGTGTTGTTGTATAAATTCTTGGTCGTGCAAGTTTCTCGAGATGATGTGATGAGCCATGTGCAGCGCCAAAGCTGCATCTGTACCCGGCTTAATGCGGATGTGTTGATCGGCAAACAAACTGGTTTTATTCTCGTAAGGGTCAATATGAATGATTTTTGCACCATTGCGCCGCGCCGCCGTTAAAAACGGGGTCAGGTGGCTGTTGGTCGCAAGGCTGTTAATTCCCCAGAGCAAAATCAATTTGGCATTCGGCACATCCTCGGGGTTCGTACCAAATCGGGCGTTACCATAAGTGGCTGCCCACGCCTCGCTGCCAGCGGTGGCACAAATGGTTTCCTCGAGTTCAATTGCACCAAGGCTACGAAAAAAAGCATGGGCGTGCATACCCTGCATCACACCCATAGTGCCACTGTAGTTATAACGCAAAATGCTCTCTGCGCCGTGATGCTCGAGAATGGTTTTCAGGCGCTGCGCGATTTCATCCAGCGCATCATCCCAACTGACCCGAGCAAAACGCCCCGAGCCTTTAGCGCCCATTTGTTTCATTGGGTATTTTGGGCGAGTCTCGAGGTACGCACGTTCAGGGTAACGGTACGTCTTAGAACAAGCAAAGCCCTTGGTCACAGGATGATTCGGGTCGCCAGCCACTTTAATGGCACGACCGTTCTCGAGTGTCACCAACAAAGAACAGGCATCAGGGCAGTCAAGTGGGCAAGTCAGACGGGCAGTTTGCATGGTTTTAATCTACCAAATACCCCGTTCAGTACGCAATGTGACGCGCATGTGACGCGCATGTGATGGAGCATCACTACAATGACGTTGGAGGTATGAAATGAACAAATTTTTGCTCCTTGGATTTAGTCTTACAGCGCTCTTGGTTGCTTGTCCGCAGGCAAATCCGCCTGCTTCGGTCAGTATCAGCCCGCAGAATACCAATGTGGCAATTGGATTAACGCGACAATTCACAGCACAAGCCCTCAATGCTGCTGGTCAACCTATTGTAGGAGCAGCAATCACCTTCTCGAGCAGCCAAACAAGTATTGCCAGCGTAGATGCCAATGGGTTAGCCACTGGCGCGGCAATAGGGCAAACAGAAATCACGGCTTTGGTGGCTGGAACAAGCATCAGTGCCAAAACCAATTTGTCGGTTTTGGCTGCCCCAACCCAAGCAAATTGGTCAACAAATGTGCAGACTGAAGCCGGAAATAACGGGAAACAAATTTCTTTTATTTGCCCTGCAAAACCAGTCAGTGTTGGTCCTGTTTACGGAACCGATGTTTACACCGATGATTCTCCGATTTGTGTGGCTGCTTTACATGCTGGAAAGATTACCAACGCAGGTGGAACTTTCACGCTCGAGATTCGCCCAGGGCAGGCTTCATACACAGGTTCGACGCGCAATGGAATCACCTCGTCAAGTTATGGGCAGTGGTTTGCAAGCTATGTTTTTGTAGACTAAAATTCCTCGGGCAAAAGATTTAACGTTCACCTCGAGTAAAAGGTTTTCCAAGGGCTTCAGGAGCAGCACCCTGTTGCCCTCGAGCGCCAGCCAATGCCAAGACAACAATCACAAGAATGTAGGGCATAGCGGCAAAGACTTCGGAAGGAATGCCGATTTTGCCTTGCAGCGCGAATTGCAAATAGTACAACAAGCCAAAGAAAAACGAACCAGCTATCGCACGAAGCGGCGACCAGCCGACAAAAATCACCAGAGCCACCGCCACCCAGCCCAAGCCAACCGTCATACCATCCGTCCAAGATGGTCTCGAGGCGATGCTTAAGAATGCACCAGCCACGCCAGCCATCGCGCCACCAAACGCCACTGCGCCGTAACGAATCAGGTTGACATTCAGACCAAGCACATCGGCGGCGGCAGGGTTCTCGCCAACCGAGCGCAGGGTCAAACCAAAACCAGTGGCAGACAAAACAAAAGCCAGCAGCAAGGCTAGAAGTACAGCCGCAATGGTAAAAGGCAGTTCGGGAGCTTGGTTGAAGAGTGGCACCCCTTCAAAGCGCTTACCAAGCAAACCCGCCACGCCCAAACCAAGCATCGTCAGTGCCAAGCCAGAAACAAATTGATTGGCTCGCAAGGTGATGGTCACAAAGGCATGAATCATCGAAGCCAATGCACCAACAGCCATGGCAGCCAGTACCGCCAAGTAAAGATTACCATTGCCAGTACCATCGCCGTAAGCCACGGCAAAAGCGGTTAATGCACCAAGAATCATCATGCCTTCAACGCCAAGGTTGACCACGCCAGAGCGTTCATTGATGATCGCGCCAAGGCTGGCAAGCAAAAGCGGTGTGCCAAAGGATAAAGCTCTTAAAATAGCACCTAGGATTTCTTCCATAATGGGTTTCCTTTACTGAAATAATGGGCGAGTGCTTTTGCAAGTCAGGGAGGGGACAAGCCCCTCCCCTACGGATGGTAAACAAATATTGGTGTCCAATCGTAGGGGAGACCCTTGTGGTCTCCCTGTGACCAATTGCTTTTTTCATTTTTTGACCTAAAGAAAAAAACTTTGGCATAAGAATTCCTCGAGACTTACCGTCCCCATTTGATTCGGTTCTTAATAAATATTTCCGAGGCGATTAAGCAAAGCAGCATCACGCCGCTAAACACATCCACAATCCGAAAAGGCATGTTCAGCACGATTTTTAATAAATCGCCGCCTGCCAATGTAATGCCCATAAACGGCGCTGTCACCAACACCAAAGCAGGGTTTCCTCGAGCCAGCCACGCCACGATAATCGCGGTGAAACCGTACCCCAAACTGATTTGGCTTGGCTCGAGCAGTCGGTGGTGAATGGCGCTGACTTCGGCTGCACCAGCTAGACCAGCTAAGCCGCCTGTTATCAGTGCCATGATGGTGACTATTTTGCCGCTCGAGATACCGACGTAACGGGCTGCTCCTGCGTTTTCACCAACGACGCGCAGTTCAAACCCAAGGGTGCTTTTGACCAGCAGCCATTGCAAGCCTAGCGCGGCGATGATGCCGAGAATCAGGGTTGGGTAATGCACCAGCGTTCCGCCAATCAGGGGCATTTCGGCAAATGGTGGGAATTCGTCGGTGTAGATGAAGCCTCGTACATTTTTGCCTTTCCAAGGTCCGTTGATCAGGTAAATCACCAAGTACAGCGCTCCATAATTGAGCATCAGTGTGGATAGAATCTCGTTGACTGAGAATCGCTGTCGCAACCACGCGGCGAGCAATGCCCACAGCCCACCGCCTAGTGCGCCCATGATGAGCATGATTGGAATGCTGAAAACACCGAGCGGAAAGAATAGCGGTACAATTGCTGCAAATACCGCACCGAGCAGGATTTGTCCTTCTGCACCGATGTTAAAAAATTGGGCGCGGAACGCCAGTGTTAAACCAACGCCAATCAGTAAAAGCGGGATGGTACGCCGTGCGACATCGGCTAAGCCTCTCGAGTCAAAAATCGTACCGGTTATCATTGTGCGGTAAACCTCGAGCGGGTTGCTGCCATACGCAGCGAAAACAAATCCGGTCAGCACGGCTGCCAGTAAAATCGCACTCAGGCTGACCCAAGCTGTTTTGTAACGACTTGGGTTGGGGTCGGCGATGAACCTCATGCTGCACCACTTGAGGTTAAAGAGGAAAGGTTAAAGAGGAAAGTTGAACTGGTCATTTTTCTCGAGACTTTTGAATAATCCTTTTGCTGTTTTGTCATACTGCACCGCCTGTCATGTAAAGTCCGATTTGTTCTCGAGTGATTTCGGTGACGGGAAATGGTCCTTTGAGTTGTCCGTGGTACAAAATCGCAATTTGATCTGAGAGCGATAGCAGTTCCTCGAGGTCTTCGGAGACGAGCAGGACTGCTGCGCCAGATTTGGTTCGCTCGAGCAGGACGGAATGCACTTGGTCAGTTGCTCCGATGTCCAAGCCGTAGGTTGGGTGAACTGCCAAGATCAGTTTGGCGTTTGCGCCGAGTTCTCGTGCCAGAATGACTTTTTGAATGTTGCCTCCGCTCAGTAAGCGCGAGGGGGTTTGGCTGCTTGGTGTGGCTATTGTGTACTCGAGAATTTTTTCTTTGGCGTTGGTCTCGAGGGCAATTAAATCTCGGATGCCGTTGTTGGAGAGTGGTGCTTGGCTGTACTGCCGCAGGGATAGATTTTCTGCCACGGTCATGGTCGGGACTGTTCCCATGTGAATTCGGTCTTCGGGGATGTGGGCGATGCCCGCTTCAAAACGCTTGGCGGGGTTTGGCTCGAGGTCAGTGCCTTCAAATTTTACTTGTCCAGAACTTGGTGGGTGCAGTCCTGCCAGCACTTCAATCAGTTCTGATTGACCGTTTCCTGCCACACCAGCCACGCCTAAGACTTGCCCTTGCGCGAGGGTGAACGAAACATTTTTCAAAGCCTCGAGACCACGGCTGTTTTTGGCGCTTAAGTTGCTGACCTCGAGTATTGGCGCTCCGATTTGCACGGGTTGGCGTTTGCGTGAAAAATCCACGTTGCGCCCGACCATCAGTTCAGCCAGTTTTTGCTTGGTGGCATCCTTGGTGGCTAAGCCGCCGACCACTTTTCCTCGGCGCAGCACCACAATTCTATCGGTGATGGACAGAACTTCCTCGAGTTTATGGGAAATAAAAATCAGGGATTTACCAGCCTCACGTAAGTTTCGCATCACCGCAAACAAAGACTCGGCTTCTTGCGGCGTGAGAACACTGGTGGGTTCATCCAAAATCAGCACTCGAGCGCCACCCAAGAGCGAGCGCAGAATTTCCACCCGTTGTTTTTCGCCAGGTGAAAGCTGCGAGATTTTGGCTTTGGGGTCAACTGTTAAGCCGTACTGGGCTGCGAGTTGTTCGATTTTAGGCGCGATTCGCCCTGCGGGGAATAAACCACTCGAGCCAAGAGCCAAGTTCTCGGCGACTGTGTGGCGTGAAACCAGAAGCGGATGCTGTGGCACAAGCCCAATGCCAAGTTGCAAGGCGTGGCGCGGTGAGGCAATTTGCACGGGTTTGCCCTCGAGTAAAATCTGCCCTTCTTCGGGGCGGTACAAGCCATACAAAATGCTGATGAGCGTGCTTTTGCCCGCACCATTTTCGCCTAGCAGCGCCAGCACTTCACCAGCCTTCACCTCGAGCGAGACTGCGTCATTGGCAACCACGCCCGGAAAGCGTTTGGTGATGTTGCGTAACTCGAGAAAATTAGACATGGACGACCTCTTTGGTGTTTTGTAATTGCAGAACAACCTGTGCAGCCACGGACACGGCAATGATTTCTGGGGTTTTGCCTTGGATTTCAGGTAAACCAATGGGCGTGGTGACTCGAGCCAAATCGGAGGCGTGAAAACCCGTCTCGAGCAGCTTTTTTTGAAAGTGTTGCCATTTGACTTTTGAACCAATCAAACCCAAAAAACCCAAATCGGCTCGAGACAGCGCGGCTTTGCAAACATACAAATCCTCAGCGTGGTCATGGGTCATGACCAGCAGATGCGCGTTTTTGGGGAGGTCGCGCACCACACCATCCAGCACGGGCATGGAGATGATCTCGAGTTTGGCTTGACCAGCCTCGAGTGGCTTTAGGCGCTCAGGCGCAAGCATTTCAGCTCGAGAATCCACCAACCAAAGGTGGATTGGTAGCGTGGATAAAATTTTTGCCAATGCCAAACCGACGTGTCCAACTCCAAAAATCGCAACACAAGGCAAGCTGTACTGCATCGGCTCGAGCAGGATTTCGACTTCGCCACCACAGCATTGGACTGCCATCAGGCTTTCGGTGTGGTTCAAACGCAAAGTCAGGCGTTCAGGTAGGGTTTTGTGCTGCTCGAGCATCCCTCGAGCCGCTTCTATCGCCACCATTTCGAGGTTGCCTCCGCCGATGGTTTCAAATGTATTGTTTTGTGTCACCAGCATCTTCGCGCCAGCTTCCCTTGGGGCATGACCACGCACAGTTATCAGCGTCACCAGCACGGTTGGGGTGTTGGAGGCTTGTAATTGCATAAGCTGCTCGAGCCAAGGCATGGGCTAGGGTAACAAATTGCTCGAGACAAAGGCAACAAATGGGGTTGCGCGGTTCAGAATTCCTGATTTGAGAAAGGATTATCATTAACAGTTACAGGGTTAGGCATGCCTAACCCCTACGACTGGGGTTTTCTGTGAACCGTGCGAGGCAGGCATGCCTTGCCCAACGAAAAGGTTATTCTAAATACTCAAAAACCCAAACGATAAACGATTTTTAATAATGGTTTTTAATGATAATTCAGTGCTAATGTCTGATAACTCGAGCCGTGACTCGAGGTTCGGAGATTCACATGAATGCAACGCAAACCAATCAACTCGAGTACCGTGTTAGTGGCATGGATTGCGCCAATTGCGCTAAGAAAATCGAGAACTTGCTCGAGAAGACCCCCGGTGCAAGTCAAGCCAAAATCAATTTTACCACCGAGACTCTGCATTTAACGCTTGACGAACAACTTACACCACGCAGTCAACTCGAGGACAACCTGAAAGCACTTGGTTATCCTTCGACGTTGAAAGTTGATGTTTTAGCAATCGAGGATGACCACAAACATGATAACCAAGTAAGTCATGTTCATGCACCCGAAAAGAGTGTAGCTTGGTATGCCTCTCGAGCTTCAAAACTGGTTTTTTTGACTGGTGGATTGTTACTAGCAGCTTGGCTTTTTGGCAGCCTCGAGCCGCAATTGGCGGTCTATGGTTACATCGCCGCGACAATTGTCGGGGCAATTCCCTTGGCACGTCGGGCATGGGCTGCAACCCGTTTTGGCAATCCGTTCACCATCGAAACCTTGGTCAGTGTCGCTGCAATTGGTGCAATTGCGATTGATGAAGCGCCCGAGGCTGCCGTGGTCGTGTTTTTCTTTATGATTGGCGAATGGCTCGAGGGCATCTCGGCGGGTCGCGCAAGGGCTGGCATCAAGGCATTGGCGGCACTCACGCCCAAAACCACTTTGGTGGTTCACAGTGGCGGCGAAGGCGCTCATGCGGTTGAACACACCGATGAAATTCCTGCCGAGCGTTTAAAAGTCGGGCAGTTGGTGCTGGTGCAACCGGGTTCTCGAGTGCCGTGTGATGGCGTGATTGAAACTGGTTTCTCGAGTTTGGATGATTCACCCGTGACTGGCGAGAGCATTCCAGTCAATAAAAAAGTCGGTGATGCTGTTTTTGCCGGTAGCATCAATGGCGATGCAGCGCTGAAAATCCGCGTCACCAAAACGGCAAGCGACAACACCATTGCCAGAATCATCAAACTGGTCGAGGAAGCCCAAGACGGCAAGGGCAACACGGCGCGTTTCATTGATCGTTTTAGCCAATGGTGGACTCCTGCGGTGTTTGCCGCCTCGAGTTTGGTTGCCATTCTGCCGCCTCTGCTCGGCATGGGCGCATGGCATGATTGGATTTACAAAGGCGTGAGTCTGCTTTTAATTGGTTGTCCGTGCGCCTTGGTGTTGTCTGTGCCAGCCGCGATTACCTCTGGTCTCTCGAGTGGAGCGCGGCGTGGTTTGCTGATTAAGGGCGGTGCGGCGCTCGAGAATGTGGGAACGGTGACAACCATTGCTTTTGATAAAACAGGCACACTGACGGCTGGTAAACCTGTAGTGACCGATATGTTTGCTTTTGGTCTCGAGCAAGCCGAGATGCTGCGCTTTGCGGCGGCAGTTGAACAAAGCAGTTCGCACCCTCTTGCCAAGGCGATTCTCGAGTATGCCAAATCGCAAAGTATTGCCGTGCCAGCCAGCGCTAATGCTCGAGCCATTCAGGGTAAAGCCGCAGTTGCCACCGTAGAAAACCGCGAATTCGCAGTAGGCAGCCCCAAATACGCGGCTGAACTTGCACCGCTCGAGAGTAGTTTGCAAACTCAAATCTCGAGCCTCGAGAGCGCTGGAAAAACCGTGGTGGTGCTGCTCGAGGGCAAGCAACCAATAGGCATCATTGCCATCCGTGACGAACCTCGAGCTGATGCCAAAGAAGCCATTGCCCAACTCAAAAACTTGGGTATCTCGAGCATCATGCTGACTGGCGATAATGCCCGCACTGGACAAGCCATTGCTGATGGCTTGGGCTTAGAAGTCAAAGCCGAATTGCTGCCCGAACAGAAACTTGAGCTGATTAGCCAATACGCTTCCAATGGGAAAATCGCTATGATCGGTGATGGCATCAACGATGCACCAGCCCTCGCCAAAGCCGATGTCGGCATTGCCATGGGTTCTGGCACTGACGTTGCCCTCGAGACAGCTGATGCCGCGATTCTGCGCTCCAATGTGATGGGCGTGGTGGAGTTGGTGCAACTTTCAAAAGCCGTGATGAGCAACATTCGTCAGAACATTGGTTTTGCACTAGGCTTAAAAGCGATTTTTCTGGTGACCACCTTGCTCGGTTACACCAATCTTTGGATGGCAATTCTAGCAGACACTGGTGCAACAGCCATTGTCACCGCCAACGCCCTGCGTTTACTTGGCTTCAAAAACCGATTCTCGAGGTAGAATAGTGCCATTAGGGAGAACCATGAAAAAAATTTGTTTACCAATTTTATCGAGTATGTTGCTTTCAGCTGTGGCTCATGCACAAACCGAGTTTCCGGCTTTTAAGTTGACTCTTTCCACCTTCGAGCCATTTATTGCTGGTGGGCGTTTGCAACAAGAAATCATTGTCAAAAAGTACGCACTGAACCCGCAACTGATTCAGCGCAGCCGCAATTTTGGCAAAATCAGCAGCAGCTTGCAACCTGAACTCGAGCGGATTTTGAAAAGCCTGTCTCGAGATGCTGTCAATGCGCGGTTCACTCAACTCGAGAATGGTAATTGGGTTGCAAGGCAACAGAGTGCTTGGGCTATAGACACTGAAAAAACCAATGCCAATCTCTTCAAAGCCATCATCGAAGGTAAGTCCGAAGCTGAAATTGCATTGGTGGTCACCCGACCAGACCGCAATACCGAAGATTACGCAGCCCAAGGCATTTTGCAGCGTTTTGGCGGCGGCGAGAGTGCCTTTTATCGTTCACGTAGTTTTCGAGTGCAGAACATTATCACTGCCAGTAACATCATAGATAACACGATTATTCCCGCCGACGAGGAATACGATTACAACAACAACTTAGGTGCGATCTCCGAAGCTCGAGGTTTCGTGGATGGGTACATTATCGCGCAAGGTACACTGAAAAAAGAAGTTGGCGGTGGCATTTGCCAAGTCAGCACCACCGTTTGGCGAGCCGCGTATTTGTCTGGTTTACCAATCACACAACGCAGCAATCACAGTTACCGCGTCAGTTATTACGAAATGGCGACTCGAGCTTTTGCACCGCCCATCGGATTTGAAGCCACGGTGTACAGTCCGTACAAGAACTTGAAATGGAAGAACGACACTGGCTTGAGTTTACTGATGCAAGTCACCGTCAACCCAAGGCGCTACACCATGCGCGTGGACTTATTTGGCGCAGCGCCAGACCGAAAAGTGATCCTAGCCAAACCCGTTTATTTCGCCCGTAAAGCCCCAGCCGCTGATCGGTTCCAAGCTGATGCAAGTGTGCCTCTTGGACGCACCCGACAGCTTGACAGCCCAGTCCCCGGAATCTCAGTGCGGCAAAATCGCACTGTGAACTATAACAATGGCACAGTGACCACCGATGTGACCCGCAGCACCTATGTGCCTTGGGGCGCGATTTTCTTGGTTAATCCACTTGACCCAAGGGTGGCTAAACCTGTCGCTCGAGCCTCAAATCGTCCCTAAAGCACAACGAAAAGCACCCAGTTGAACTGGGTGCCTCATAGCCCAAAGCCTTATTTCTTCTTTTTCTTCTTCTCAGGACCGCCACCCATGCCGCTCGAGGTTCGGTCTTTGGCATCGCGCATGAAGGCGCGAAGTTTGGCTTCAAACGCTGGCGCTTGCTTGCCAATGCGTTTGGGCTTGGGGATTTCTTCAGGAGCATCTTGAAGTTCTTTGATGCTTAAATCAAGCCGCCCTTTTTCATCCCGTCCTAGCACTTTCACGGTGATTTCCTGTCCGTCGCGCAGGTGTTCGGATACGGAACGCACGAATTCATGTGCGATTTGCGAGATGTGAACCAGTCCTGTCTCGCCTGTATCTTTTATTTCCACGAACGCGCCGAAATCGGTAACTCGCGTGACTTTGCCTTCTACCACTGCCCCAGACTCAATTGACACTCGGTGTAGCCTCCTTTGAATGCACTTTTAGCCGACACAAAAAAACCTCAGCTTGATAGCGCTGGCGAAGAGTGTAACACAAATTTGGTATTTGCGCTTGGTGTTTTTGGTTTGGTGTTCATTGTGACGCTATTCAAAGGTAATCTGTGGTGTTGAATTTGAATTTTCTGGTGTTGTACGTTGAGGCGTTCCTGACATATGGCGTTCTTAGGCACTTAGAATTCTTGTTATAGACTTGATCCAGGAGGCTTACTTTGACCACCAAATCGATTCGTGTTGACTCGCATGAAATTGCTTATCGTGAAAGCTCTGGTAGCGGCTCGCCTGTTGTTTTGGTGCATGGGAATTCGTTTTCCTCGAGGATTTTTGAGCCTCAACTTCAGAGCCAGCTTGGTCAAAAGCATCGCTTGGTGGCTTTGGATTTACCCGGTCATGGTGCATCTCCGAATGCCACTGACCCCGCAGCCACCTATAACCTGCCCGGTTATGCTCGTCTGGTGGCGGGCTTTGCTGGTCAATTGGGTCTCGAGGATGCGGTTTTTGTGGGTTGGAGCTTGGGTGGTCATATTTTGATTGAAGCCCTGCCTCAGTTACCTCGAGCCAAGGGTGTGTTGATGTACGGTACGCCACCAATTGCTTTTCCGCCTGATATGGCAAATGCTTTTTTGCCCAATCCTGCCATGGGTTTTTCGTTTAATCCTAGCCCAAGTGCCGAGGAAGCCGATGCTTTTTGTGCCGCGTGCTTAAAGCCCGGTTTGAACGTACCTGCTTTTTTTCTCGAGGATGTGCTTCGCACCGATGGGCAAGCCCGCGCTCAATTGGCTGCCAGTATTCAACCCAATGGGTACACCGATGAAATTGTGGCAGTGGCAAACATGACCATTCCTCTGGCGGTGATTCATGGTGAACATGAGCAACTGGTCAATGCGATGTACCTGCAAACCCTTCACATGCCGACACTCTGGCGTGGTGCTGTGCAAATCGTCAATGACGCTGGTCATGCCACCAATTGGGAGAAACCCGCCGAGTTCAATGCGTTGCTCGAGGCTTTTATTGCCAGCTAAAAACCTGCCCTCGAGCCACCGACAATCCGCCAAAATTGCCCTTGTGCTTCCCTGATTGTCCTGTTATAGTCTTGCCTCGCGCCGCGTGAAGCGGTGTGAACTCATGTCAAAAAGGAGGTGAAATACAAAATGGCAAATTATGACTTAAATGTGCTGCTCAACCCTAACCTCGATCAAAGCCAAATCGCTGTGGAAAAAGAATACATCGAGAACGCTGTGAAAAACGGTGGTGGGAGCGTAGCCAACCTCGAGGAATGGGGTAATCGCAAATTGGCGTACAGCATCAAAAAGGATTCACAAGCGTACTTCTTGGTGTACCGCTTAGACCTTCCAGAAGCTGCGACCAACACGATTCAGACCTCACTGCGTTTGCGTGACCATGTGCGTCGGGTGATGGTGGTGAAACAACGTCCCGAATGGCGCACCAAGAAATCGGCTTAACCTTCCCTCCTCGAGCAAGCAAATCACGAAGACTCGAGATACCCTTTCACTAACCAGAGCAACAAGGCTCGATTTGAGGAAATCATGGCAAGAGGCTTAAATCACGTTTACTTGATGGGCGCACTCGCAAAAGACCCAGACCTGCGTTACACCCCAAGCGGCATTGCCGTGGCGGATTTAACCGTGGCTGGCGAAGACAATGTCCAAGGCAACGACGGACGCGCTCGCGTGCTACCGTGGTATCACCGCGTTAGCATCCTCGGACAACAAGCCGAGCGTTTAACCGACGGCAACCTCAAAGCTGGCGACCCAATTCTGGTCGAAGGTTCTTTGGAGTTCCGCACTTGGGAAACCCCCGAAGGTCAAAAACGCAGCGCTGTCAACGTCAAAGCCCTACGGGTCGAAGTGGCACAATACGGAACTCGAGCCGATCCGCTCGTGACCGACAGTGTAGGCGGTAAACGCCTGACCAACGCCCTGAACGAAGTCGTGCTGATTGGCAACCTCACCCGAGATGCCGAACTGCGTTACACCCCAAGCGGCGATGCGGTCACAACCATCAGCATAGCCGTGAACGAATCATGGAAAGACAAGACCGGAAACTGGCAAGAAAAGACCCATTACGTCGAAATCAACCTTTGGCGCGACCTGGCAGAAGCTGCTGGCGAACTGAAAAAAGGTGATCCGATGATGTGCCTTGGGCGCTTAGTCAACGAATCTTGGACAGACCGCGAAGGAAATAAAAGAGCAACCACCCGAGTTGAAGGAAGACGTATTGAAATACTGGCTCGCGGTCCTGGAACTGCTGGCAGTTCCGGAACCACCTCGAGTGCCAACCGCCAAGCCGGCGGATTTGCACCAACGCGGCAAACCGCTTCACCCGCCGCAGGGTCCCGTGCGAAACCAGACATTGATGACGGCTTACAAGATTTCCCGCCAGAAGAAGATTTACCATTTTGAGGTTTGAGCTATGAGCCATGAGCTATGAGTTCAAGCCAAAGTTAAGAACCTATCTTTAGGAGCATTATGCCTGCTGGAAAACCAAACAATCGCAATTCACGCGAGCGCAACAACAGCGACCGCAGCAACGACCGTGGGGACCGTGAAGATCGCGGTGACAAACGCGGCGGCGCAGGGAAGGGCGGCGCTAAACGCCCTCGCAAGCCAAAAGTTGACCCATTCAAAACAGGTGAACTCGAGGTTACGGATTACCACGATGCCAAGATGCTGCGTCGTTTCGTTTCGGATACCGGACGTATCCTGCCGCGTCGTCGGACTGGTGTCAACGCCAAGAACCAACGTCGCTTAGCCCTGACCATCAAACGCGCTCGGATGATTGCACTGTTGCCATTCACCGACAAGTTGATTCGGAAATAAGGAGGGGAATCATGGCAAAAAATTCTAAAGTGATTCTTCTCGAGCCAGTGATAAAGCTCGGAGCAACCGGCACCATCGTCGAAGTCAAACCCGGATTCGCCCGCAACTACCTCGTGCCACGCGGCTTAGCAGCCTACGCCACACCAGCTAACCTGAAGAACCTCGAGGCGCAGCTTCGAGCCAAGGTCAAGCGCTTAGAAGCCATCAAAACCGATGCCGAGAAATTGGCAGGGCAATTTGCCGAGCTTGTGGTGGAACTCAAAGCCAAAGCAGGCGAAGGCAAAATTTACGGCGCAATCACTAGTCAAATGGTGGCAGATGCCGTTGAGCAACAAACAGGTTTAGCCATTGACAAGCGCAAGATTGAAATGGGCAAAGCCATCAAGGACTTGGGCGAGTACGGCGTGGTTTACAAACCACACCCAGAAGTGCCAATTCCACTCAAATTAAACGTAACGGCTGCGTAAAAGCAGTGGTGATGTACAATGCCCCTCGAGAATTCTCGAGGGGTTTGTTTTGGTTCTTTCAAAACCCGAGGAATTACGCTACAATCATATTATGCAATCGCGGTTCATTAACCCTTTTACGGATTTTGGGTTCAAAAAAATCTTTGGACAAGAAGCCAGCAAACCCATGCTACTGGACTTCCTCAATTCATTGCTACCCGAAAAACACCAAATCAAAGACCTGAGTTTCAAGACCCTCGAGCAACTACCCGAATCCGAAGCTCAGCGCCGTGCAGTTTATGATATTTACTGCGAATCTGATTCAGGTGAACGGTTCATTGTTGAGTTACAAAGACTGCACCAAGCCTATTTTAAGGACAGAACCATTTATTACAGTACGTTTCCTATTCGGGAGCAAGCCGAAAAAGGCACTTGGGATTACCGATTGAATGCGGTGTACTGCATTGGTATTTTGGATTTTACTTTTGATGATTACGAGCCAGAACCAAAGAAAAGTGAAGTGATTCAAACGGTTGAACTCAAAAACCAGAATAACGTTGTTTTTTACGACAAACTGACATTCATTTATCTCGAGATACCCAACTTCAAGAAAACCGAGTCTGAACTCGAGACACGACTTGATAAGTGGTTGTATTTCATTAAAAACCTAGAATACTTAGAGAGCATCCCAGAGATTTTCAAGGACGTGGTTTTTGAAAAAGCCTTTGAAGTTGCAAAAATGGCGAACCTAGGTTCAAATGAATTATTTGGTTATGAACAAAGTCTAAAAATCATGCGTGACAACTACGCAACTCAAAAATACGCGATTGAAACAGCCTTGGCTGAAGGACGTGAGTTGGGTTTAGCCGAAGGGCGCGAAGCTGGATTGGCAGAAGGCAAAGCAGAAGGCAAAGCAGAAGGCGAGCGCCTAGCCAAATTAGAAATTGCCAAAGCTCTTTTGTCAAAAGGAATGACTTTGCAGCAAGTGAGTGATGTGACAGGGCTGAGTCTCGAGGAGTTGCAGTCCTAAGTTTTGGTTTGGTGCGCCAAGGCTTTTGGCTGTGGCTACCAATGAAAGTATGAGCTTACGGAATTTTGTTTTTTGGGTTTGCAGATGATTGGCAAATTTTATTGCCTAATTTGTGACTAAAGTTTCTTTTGACATTGTGCCACGAACCACACCAGCAATTTTACGAGTTTGTGATAAACTTATGTGCATGAAAAACTGGATTAAGTTTTGGGTGCTGGGTGGCTTGTTGCTGCTGGCGGGAATAGCTACCCTAGCTCAGCAAAGTGCTGTTAATTTCTCACAAATAATGAATATTAAAACCTTGAATCTGGGAAACGCTATAGAAAATTTTTCCTACAGCTCAGATGGAAAAGTCCTTGTCATGGCTGAATACAGGTCTTTTAGTTTTTGGGATGTAAGTAGTGGCAAAAAAATTAGTAGCTTCAGACATGGCGGTACATATACATGGGACGTTGATTACAATCCAAATGGACGCACGATTGCAATCGCTCAGGACGATGGCTTGGTTATAATTTTTGATGTTTCAAGTGGTAATGAGGTTAGGCGATTTTCAGGTCACTCAGGTCAGGTACTGAGCGTTGCATTTAGTCCTGATGGGAAATTTGTAGCATCAGGAGGATACGATCGGATTTCTCGAATATGGGAAATCTCAACTGGAAGAGAGATTAACCGATTTTCGGAAAACAATAGCATTAGGAGTCTCGCATTTAGTCCTGAAGGCAAAAAACTAGTTACATCTACTTTCACTGGGGATTTAACCATGTGGGATACTATAACTGGTAGCAAGTTAATAAGTTTTATAATAGGTTCAGGTGCATTGATTTCAGATGCTGAATTTAGTCCTGATGGAAGTACAATGGCTTCTGGTGGAGTGGCAGGCGTGGATCTTTGGGACGTATCAAATGGTGCAAAACTCAGGAGCTTTCCACATCCGACTACTGTGGGGGGTCTCGCATTTAGCCCAGATGGACTCTTGCTTGTAACAGGAGTTGCTGATCAAACTGCTCGAATATGGGATGTCTCAAGCGGAAATCAACTCAAAATTTTAAGAGGTCACTCAAGTCAGGTGCGTGACGTTGAATTTAGCGCCGATGGACTAACACTTGCCACAGCAGGCAGTCAAGATGAAACTGTTCGATTGTGGGGTAATCCAGATTTGAAACCAGCATTTGATACCCGTATACAATCTATTGGTACACTGCAAATCAAGGCTCCAGAAAGTGCAAGTATTCGCATTAATGATCAAACTGGCACAAGCAATCAGCAGCTACTTGCTGGAACGTATACCGTAACAGTCACACTAGCTGGGTTTAAGCCGTTCACTCAAACGGTAAGTGTTACACAAAACCAAACAACAACCGTCACAGCCAATCTCGAGCGGTTGATGGGAACAATTCAACTCAATTCCAATCCTAGTGGCGCTATTGTTTCTCAAAATGGTACGCAGTACGGGACAACTCCGTATGAAGTCAAAGCACCAATCGGTGTTTATGGTTTGACCCTTTCTCAAAATGGTTACGAAAGTCAATCAATTAAATTAGAAGTCAGAACCGATGAAACAACCCGTCAAACTGTGAACCTTAAGGCTTTGCCTGTTGCAATAAAAATAAATAGCAATGTGGCGAATTCGGTTGCTAATGTCAATGGTACGAATTATCCAATTCCAAGTGGTGGTTTATCTGTTCAAGTTCCTGTTGGGGACAATAAAATTACGGTTAGTGCTGCAAATTATAATAGTCAAACGCAAACCATTTCAGTTGCACCTGCTGCGCCCGTAACGGTGGATTTTGCGCTCGAGCGGCACATGGGTACGGTGGTGGTCAGCAGTCCTTTTGTTGGCGCTCGAGTCAGTATCAATGGTGAAGAAAAAGGGGTTATTTCGGGCAATGGTTTGTTTGAGGTTCAAGTGCCAACGGGTTCAGTGCGGGTAGATGTTAGCGCCAATGGCTTTGTGACTTTTAGCCAATCGGTCAATGTTTCAAACAATGCTCGTGTGACCGTCACAGCAAATTTAGTTGCGCTTATTATTCCAAAGCCCATCATTACCATTCTCAGCACCCGTGCTGAGAATGGTCAGGTGCTAATAGATGTGCTTGCCAATATTCCAGTGGATACCCTGAAATTCTTGGTGTACCTTGATGGACGTGAAGCACCCATTTTAGAAGCTCGGAGTTTAGTCACAGAAGGTAACGGCAATGGCACTCGGGTAACACTGCGAATTGCTTTACCGACTGATTTACCAAATGGCGATATTCGAGTTCGGGTTATTGCCACGAACAGCACCAATGTCAATAGCGACCCTGCTTCAGATTCGTTCCGTAATGGCTCGAGTGTTGGGAATAGCGTTGCGCCTCCAAGTTCGCCTAATCCAACGCCACC
>JAAFJQ010000007.1 GCA_013298185.1 Deinococcales bacterium | reverse complement strand
TAGGTTATCATCTCGGGTCATGCGATTTTTTGTTCTTATACTCATCCTTGTGATCTCGAGCTTTGCAGATGCCAGAAGCACCAATGAATCTCGGGTGGTCAGCATCATCAATGCTTTTCGTACTTCAGGCGCTCGCTGCAACGGTTCTGGCGGCGTGAAACTAAGCGCCATGCGCTGGAACAACACGCTTTCCAAAGCGGCTCGAGTTCACGCCCTGAACATGGGTTCAAAACGCTTTGTCTCACATTACTACAAAGGTGTTGGACCGCGCACCCGAGTCGCTCGAGCGGGTTATCGGTACTCGAGAATGTCCGAAATTATTTTCCTTGGTAATGGCGGCGCATCCAGAGCCGTGAATTGGTGGAAAAACTCGAGAATCCACTGCTGGGCAATCACCAATCCCAACTACACCGAAGTCGGAGCAGCCCAATTTAACGGTGCATGGGTTGTTGTCATGGCAAGACCGAGGTAGAAGTGAAAAAGGTAAAAAGTAAAAAAGGTAAAAAGTATCTCGAGCCAAACCACTTTTAACCTTTTGACCTTTTAGCCTTTTAACCCTCATCCCCTTATGGAAGAACTTCACGGACGCATTCCCCCGCACAACCTCGACGCTGAAGCCAGCGTTTTGGGTAGTGTATTGCTCGATAACGAGGCGTATCACAGCTTAGAAGGTACGCTTCGCCCTGAGCATTTTTATAAAGAAGCCAATCGAAAAATTTTTGCTGCCATGGAGAACCTGATTTCCAAAGGCAATCCTGCCGATAGTGTAACGCTGATCGAAGAACTTCGCACCAAAGACCAACTCGAGGAAGTCGGCGGGGTGGCGTACTTGGTGGGTTTGTCCGATGGTGTGCCAACCAGTGTTTACGCCAAGTTCTACGCCGATATTGTGATTGAAAAAGCCAATTTGCGCGGCTTGATTAGCGCCTCGAGCAAAATCATGCAACTTGCCTATGACGAAGCTGCTCCTGCCGATGAGTTGATGGACAGGGCTGAGAAACTGGTGTTTGAAGTGGCTCAGAAAAAAAGCCAACAGGTTTTTCAGGACATGAACACACTGGTTAATGAGACCTTTGAGTACATCTCGAAAATCACCAGCAATCCGGGCTTTACCACGGGTGTTCCGACGGGTTTCCGTGATTTGGACGAAATGACCACAGGTTTGCAACCGGGGTCGCTCAATGTGATTGCCGCGCGTCCAAGCATGGGTAAGTGCTTAACGGCTCACACGCTTATAGACGACCCGCACACAGGCGAACGTCTGCGCCTCGAGCAGTTCATTCTCGAGAAGCGCTCCTGTGTTTTTGGTGTCTCAGACGAAGGGCAGGTGCGTCCGACCAGAATTTCAGCTTGGATTGACAGTGGTATCAAACCAGTTTTTAAGGTTATCTCCAAACTAGGGCGTGAAGTCGAAGTCACAGGGCATCATCCATTCTTAACGGTGAGTGGCTGGACTCCGCTGCATGATTTAAGTGTTGGAAGCAAAATCGCTGTCCCTCGAGTGGTCGCGGCTTTTGGGGATGACTCGAGTACATCAAAATCAGAAGTTCTCGAGTTGGCAGCTCGAGTTTTGGCTGACCACAGTCCGTTTCCCAAAGAAGTCTGGCGATTTGACCGCGAACGCTTGAGTGTTTTCTTAAGTGCGATTTTTGAGGTTTTTTATCACTTACCGCATTCATTTTCTTTTTCTTTCACCCAAAAACAAACCGCTCGAGACGTGCAGCACGCCCTCACCAGATTTGGAGTGATTGCTGGATTACAACAACAAAATAACTTCGTTTGGCGGGTTTTTATTAATGAGCCAGAATCGGTGGAATTCGCCTCAAACCATTTCATCAAAAAACCTCATCCACGAACCACACCAATCAACCGTAGGGGCGACCCTCGTGTTCGCCCTGAATCAGCCAATGCCGATTTAGCTTTGGCTTTGGCTGGTCAGGGAGGGGACAAGCCCCTCCCCTACGAAAAACCAAGAACGGATTTCAGCTCGAGTCCAGATTTGTATTGGGATGAGATTGTTCAAATCAAGGCGCTCGAGCCGCAGCAAGTTTATGATTTAACTGTACCTGATGGTTCTAATTTTATTGCCCAAGATGTTTGTGTTCACAATACGGCATTTGCCTTGTCCATCGCGCAGAACATTGCGGTGCGGCAGAATAAAGCCGTGGCTGTCTTTAGTCTCGAGATGCCCGCTTCGCAACTTGTGCTTCGTATGATGTGCGCCGAGGCTCGAGTGGATATGAACCGTGTGCGGCAAGGTGCGCTCAACGAAAAAGACTTTGAGCGCTTGGTCAATGCGGCTGGTAAGCTCTCCGAAGCGCCGATGTTTATTGATGATGCTTCGGATTTAACCGTGACGGAGTTGCGCTCGAAATCTCGGCGTTTGATGGCGGAAAAAGATTTGCATTTGATTGTGATTGATTACATGCAGCTCATGTCTGGCAGTGGCTCGAGCAAAGGCGGCGGCGAGAATCGGCAACAAGAAATTTCAACCATCTCGAGGGGCTTAAAATCCTTGGCAAGGGAATTGAACATTCCTGTGGTGGTGCTGAGTCAACTCTCGAGGCAGGTGGAGTCTCGTCCAAACCATCGTCCGATGCTGTCGGATTTACGTGAATGTGTGACGGGTGAAACACTGGTTTGTCTGTCAAACGGTCTGCGAATGCCGATTCGGGATTTGGTCGGGCGCACCCCTGAAGTGATTGCTGTTGCACCAGATGGAAAATTGGTCAAAGCACAATCAGATTTGGTTTGGTCGGTTGGGGTCAAACCCGTTTTCAAATTGCGTCTCTCGAGTGGGCGTGAGCTTCGTTGCACAGCGCAACATCGGATTTTTGCGGCGGGTGGCTGGACAGAACTTGGGGATTTGAAACAAGGTAATCGTGTGGCAATGGCGCGTTACTTGCCCGAACCTCGAGACTTACCAGACTTTGCACCCGAAAATCATGTGTCTGATTTTGCACTCGAGCCACATCTCCTTTGGGATGACATTCTCGAGATTATTCCAGATGGTCAAGCCGAAGTCTTTGATTTGACCGTTCCGGGTGTGGCTTCTTGGCTTGCCGATGGCATTGTCTCGCATAACTCAGGTGCAATTGAGCAGGACGCAGACCTTGTTTCTTTTATTTACCGCGATGAGTATTACCACAAGGATTCGGAAAAACAAGGGATTGCTGAAATCATCATTGGTAAGCAACGCAATGGTCCGGTTGGTACTGTCGAGTTGCAATTTCACTCACAGCACGTTAGATTCAATGATCTTGCCAAAGATGGTGTTTGATTTTGGCTTCTCGAGGAAACAAACCATGACTCGAGAAATCCATCCAGCACAGACAAAAAGCTAATAACTAGAAGGCAGTAGCTAAATGCTACTACGCGCATGTTGAAATCCATATACCAAAATATGTTATAATCATACCACTATGGGTCGCCTTACCAGTAAACCAATCAGTTTCAAACAGCACTCGCTCGAGCGAATCAGCAGTTACGGTCAAATCCTTTCTTGCCCTGTTTGCGAGGGCGCACTGATGCTCAAAGACACCCGCGATGGCGACCAAGCCTATTGGTGTCATACCTGCAACCGTGGTTGGCGAGCTGGGCATCTGCCACCCGAAGCACGACGTGCCAAAGCCAAGGCATTGCTCGAGGCGGCTTTGGAAATAGAACCTGAGGTTATTTCAGTCCCAGAAGTTGTGGTTCTCGAGCCAGAAGTCAAAATCAAAGCTGCTCGAGTTGCTAAAATCAAAGCACCAGAAGTTATGCTCGAGCCGGAAATCAAAGCAAAACGAGCAACTAAAAAACTGGTTCTCGAGGTTGCTGCGCCACCTGAGCCAAAAATCATGCCTCCACCGATTGTGTTACCTGTACCTAAACGCCAAGCCAAACCGAGACAGAAAACCCCGCTTTTACTTGGTCAAACCGAGGTACAACAAAACTTATTCTCGAGCTGAGCCATGGGATTGTGAGCCAATCTGAGCATGTCAAGTCAAATCTCAGGTAAACTGGGTTTGTGCCTGCCAGCCCTCTCGAGCAATTAACGCAAATCGCTTCGCTGCTGCCGCCGCAAGTTGGTGGTCGGGTGAAAACCATCACCCGAGAACTCGAGGCAGAACGCAGTGCGCTGACCGCTTTTCAGAGCCTTGGCATGAAACTCAGCAGCGTGCGTGACAGCTTTGATGTGATTACGCTGTTCCAAGACATGCTCGAGGAAGCAGTGCGCCTGATGCAAGCCGACCGTGGAGCGCTGGCTTTGGTTGAGGGCGGCTCGGTGCGGGTGGTGGACAGTTGTTCCAAGGATTCGCACGAAGAAGTGCAAGTCTCGAGAACCCTTTTAGAACGGGTTGTGACCACCAAAGAAAGCATCATCACCACCAATGTTCAAGAAGACACTGGGTATGGGGCTTCTGAAAGCATTTTGGCTTTGGATATTCGCAGTGTGCTGGCTGTACCGCTTCGTGCCAGAGACACAGTCATTGGGGTTTTGTACGTGGATACACAATTCACCCAACGGGCGTTCACCGAGTCAGACGCCAGCATCTTAAGTGGTTTCGCAGCGCAAGCTGGCGTGGCGGTCACACTCGCCCGAAGCATTGTGCAAGAACACGAAAATTATGTTTCTCTTGTTAAAATCATGCTTTCCACACTTGAATCCCGCGATGAATACACCGCTGGTCACTCAGATCGGGTGGGTTTATACACCAAAAAACTGGCTGAGAAACTTGGTTGGGCAGCAGCTGACCTCGAGCGGGCGCTGTTCGCTGGTTTTGTCCATGACATCGGTAAAATTGGTATCCGCGATGTGTATTTGCATAAAACAGGTAAGCTGACCGAAGAAGAGTTTGGGGTCATTAAGCAACATGCTGTGATTGGTGAGCGATTGCTGCGCGAGAACACCAAGGGTTTTGAAGGGATTTTATCCGCCATTCGTTCGCACCATGAACGCTGGGATGGCAAAGGCTATCCTGATGGCTTAGCCGGCGAAGAAATTCCGATTTTGGCACGAATGGTTGGTATTTCCGATGCCTTTGATGCCATGTCCACAGCCCGTCCCTATAACACTGCAAAAACATGGGAGCAGACTTTTGAAGTCCTCAAAAAAGACGCGGGTACACACTTTGACCCTGCCCTCGTGCCGCTTTTCATCGAAGCCTTATCTGACACTAAAGTTTCAGATGCGGTTCTCGAGATTAACCGCTCGGGTGAACTTGACAGAAATGTGATCGCCCAATTGATCGCACAGCATGACCCGAAAGAAAACCATTAGACTAAGCCTGTGAGCCTTTCTGCAAGAAAATTAAAACACATCAACGTTTGTCTCGAGTACCCTGTGCAGTTCTCCACCAAAACCACGGGCTTTGAAAGCCTGCCTTGGGCATACCGTGCCTTGCCAGAATTAAGGCTCGAGGATGTTCAACTCGAGACAAGATTTTTGGGCAAAACCTTAAAAGCGCCGCTTTTGATTGGCGCAATGACAGGCGGCGCAGATTTGGCTGGTACAATCAACAAGAATTTGGCAATAGCTGCTCAGGCACTGGGCTTGGGTTTGATGCTTGGTAGCCAGCGCGTGATGCTCGAACATGAAAGCGCTCGAGCAAGTTTTTCAGTGCGGCAATATGCCCCCGATGTGCTTCTCATTGGCAACCTTGGCGTGGCACAATTCAAAAAAGGCTACGATCACAACCAAGCCAAAAAAGCCATTGAACTGATTGGCGCAGATGCCATTGCTTTTCATACCAATCCATTACAAGAAGCCCTGCAAATTGGTGGTGATACTGATTTTATGGGTTTGATTCCGATCCTCAAGCAGATTGTTCCAAAAGTCCAGTACCCCGTGATGCTCAAAGAAGTTGGGCATGGCTTATCGGGCAGTGTTGCCAAGGCTGTTCAGAATGTCGGTTTTGCAGCCCTCGATGTGGCAGGAGCCGGCGGCACAAGTTGGGCAAAAGTCGAGGATTTCGCTCATCATGGAAAGCTGTTGTACCCAGACCTATGCGAAATTGGTATTCCCACCCTGACCGCCCTCGAGCAGTGTCATGCGTCCCTGCCTACCATGCCCTTGATGGCATCTGGCGGCATCCGCAGTGGCTTGGATATTGCCAAAGCCTTAACCAAAGGCGCAACGGTTTGTGCCACCGCCATGCCGCTGCTCGAGCCAGCCACCAAAAGCCCTGAAGCGGTGATTGAAGTTCTCGAGCGAATGATTTATGAATTGCGCGTGGCGCTGTTTGTGGCAGGAATACCAAGTGTGCAGCCTCAACTCATGCAAAATGCTTAAACTGTACTCATGGCATTTAGCGATTTTCGTAACATTGGCGCAGTGCAGCAACAGTTTCAGATTCGTTACTTTGAAACAAATCTGCACACCGCACCACTCGAGCCATCGGCGATGTTTCGGGCTGAATTGCAATTTAGTTTAGATAACGCAGAGCTACACGGTGGATGATTCACCTGAACTCTTTGGTGTTCTCGAGTTTGTTTTGTCGCAATCAGCAAGTCCAGCTTAAACTTGGTCACTCAGTTGACTGTCTTGACGCGCTTATTCACAAAGTCCATCAGCACATACTGCCCAATGTTGTGCGGTGTGGTGAAATAGGCTTTGCCATTGGTCATTTCAGAAACTTTTTTAACAAACGCAATCAGATCCGGATCCCTCGCAAGCATAAAGGTGTTGATCTGAATCCCTTGCCTGCGGCACTGCGCCACTTCGCGCAGGGTTTCAGACAGCACAAATGGGTCTAAACCCCAAGCATTCTTATAAATCCGTCCATCGGGCAGGGTCAGCGCTGAGGGTTTACCATCGGTAATCATCACGATTTGTTTCATGTCTTTGTTCTCGCGCTTCAAGAGTTGCTGCGCCAGACGCAGACCGCCTGCGGTGTTGGTGTGGTACGGACCAACCTGCACCTGAGCCAATTTCTCGAGCGGCACTTGTTCGGCGCTGTCGTGGAATAAAACAAATTTAATCGTATCGCCAGCATACTGATGCCGAATCATATGGGCTAAAGCCAGCGCCACTTGCTTGGCAGGGGTGAACCTGTCTTCGCCATACAAAATCATGCTGTGCGAACAGTCAAGCATCACCACAGTCGCGGCACTCGATTGATACTCGGATTGGCGAATCACCAAGTCAGATTCGGTGATGTTCTCGAGACCCTTAGAAACCAGATTTTTCATGGTGCTGGTGACATCCAAATTCAAGGTATCACCAAATTCGTAATCCTTCAGGTCGCCAGTCATTTCCACGCCACTTGAGTATTCGCGGGTGTCGTGCCGTCCAGCACTGGATTTTCCAAGCCCACCAAGAATATCGCGCAGGGTTTTATAACCCATGAAATCAATGCTTTTTTGAGTCAGTTCAAACCGCGCATCGCCGCTATTTCCCACGCCGCCATCGCCTTTTGGCACAGCGCTTTCACGGCTAGGATCGTCCACCCGAATCATGCCTTCGTCTTGGAGGCGTTGAATCATTTTATTGATTTCTTGGTTCAGGCGGGTTTGCGAAAAATCCTTGCTGCTTTGGGCTTCGCGCAGCATGTCCTCGGGGATCAGGTCGCGTTCCATTAGGGCTTGGAGAATCGCTTCGCGCAATTCATCCATGCTCGAGCCAGAATTGGGGTCTGGATCATACGGATTATTGAAGGCACTGCCAATGATGCTGTCACGAATCATGTCCATGAGGCTACCCGTGTCAATGTCATCGAGCGTGGATTCGTATTTGGAATAACGGGTTGAGCGGCTGGTTGTGCTTAACATGATTTGCTCCTTGTATGAAATGCGACTAATCGTGGATAAGTGTACGTTTCCAGATTTTTTTGCCGACAAAATTTAGACTCATTGAAAGTAAAACGGCACAAACCATAAAGATCACAACAAATCCAAGAGCCGAAAATCCATATTCAGAAAGTATGGATTCAAGATACTTGGCAGTGTCATTCACGAAGAACATACATATTGCCATAAAACTTCCGTTCATAAAAGCATAAAATGTACTTTCTTTAACTAATCTTGCTAAACGGAAAAAAAGCCAAACAAAAATAGAGAGAATTAAAAAACCAAGATTTCCGATTTTTATAGGAAGCACAGGAATATTAATCCAGCTATTAAATAAATACCCAAACAAAATAGTTAATACTGCACCAAAAGAACCAATGAGTGAATTTTTACCGACAAAGGATATACTCATGTTCATTCTCTCTTATTCTTTTGCTTCTTTCATAATTTGTGCAATGGTTCTAGGCTTTAATTCACCTCGAGCGTAAGCTGCTTGCGCTTTGATTCCAGCCAATCGTACTTCTTCGCGCCATTGTTCAATTTCTCGGGTTTTGAGAATTTCCATCAGCACACCAAAATCCTCGGCTGGTAAGGCTTCAACCATTTGCAGTGCTTCATTTAATTTGCTAGGGGCAACCATAAACCATTGTACTCCTTATTTACCTCATCAATAAACTTCGTCGTGTGTGCCTAGGTCAATCAGCAAAATATCGTCTTCAGGTTTGTTTTTCACAAATTCAAAAATAATTCTTAAATCATAGCCTGCGCTGCAAGCCAGTGAACCAGCCATTTTTCCATGTAGCTTATGGGTCGAAAGGCTCGGGAAATACGGGTCTTGCAAAAGTAATGAAATAGTTGCTTCAATGATTTGTTTGTGTTCAGGGTGTTGACCAACATAGCGCTTAAACGCCCGCTTAAAGCTCGAGGCAATTTGCAGCTTTCTCATTCGTTCAAGTCCTTGAGGGCTTCCTCGAGGGTCATGCTTTTGAGTTCTCCTCGAGCCGACATGGCACGGGCTTCTTCTATGTTTCGAGTTATTTCTTCGCGTCGTGCTTGTATCTTGCGCTTTTGCCAAATATCAAACAAAGTCTCTTGTTGCTCGAGTGGCAGGGCTTCGACCATATCAAGCGCGTTATCTAAAGTTACAGTTTGCATTATTTCACCCCTTGATAAACTTGCTCAAGCCTGTGCCAATGGCGAATACTTCTCGGGCAACATTATGGCACTGACAACGCTAAAATGTCTGTATCCTTCAAAGCCTTTGACCAGCAAGCCAAAGCACTTAAGCCAAGACGGTTATTCTTTTTTCTTATTCCAAGGCTATACTCGAGTCTATGAACACTGAAACCATGACTGTCACCAAGGGGCTGACCGAACTCAAGTTGCTGCAAAGCCGCATTGAGAAACTGATTCTCGAGACCACGTTTGTTTCCGTTTCAATTGGCGGGCAAGCTGTTGCTGAGCATAAAAGCACCGAGGAATTCAATGCTCGAGCCAAGGGTAATTTTCAAGCAGTCAAGGATTTGATGCGTCGGCGTGAAGCCATCAAACGCGCCATTGTCAGCAGCAACGCCCAAGCCTTCGTCGAAATTGCGGGCAAGAAATTCACCGTAGCCGAAGCGATTGAGAACAAGAACACTTGTGTCACTCAAAAAGTCCTGCTCGAGAAGTTGCGTAAGGACTTGGTTTTTGGCTTGAAGCAAGTGGCTTCGGCGAATGCCAGCGCTCAGGATCGCTTGGATCAGCAAGCCCAAGCGCTGCTTGGCAAGGACAATGCTCGAGGCTCGGAGTACGAGAATTTGTACAAGGCATTTATGGAACGCAACGGCGCAGCGCTGGTAGACCCACTCGGCGCTCAGCAGCAGATTGATACGTTAGCCCTCGAGGTGGAGCAGTTCCTCGCCGAGGTGGATCATGTGCTGAGTACCTCCAACGCACTGACCACGCTTAGCATAGAATACTAAGCAAGTGTGCTTGTCGTTTGAAGGCATCCAAAGAAATCCCCAACCGACAGGGATATGTCGGACTTTGAATCTACAAACCAAAGCTGAAAGCTCAAGGTTTAGGATTCAAAGCTCAAGCCATAAAGTTCTTTTTATCAAAGCATAGCCTTCAAGGCGCAAGATTTCGATAAAACCCTAGAGAACGGTATTGTGGTTTGATTTCACCCGTGATGTCACCGCTAGGCTGAACGACAAGCACACCAATGTTTTAAGGCACACGCCCTGATTTGACTCGAGCTTTTGGTTTGGCGGCACTGATTTTTGGTTGTACTTTGCTTTTTGGCTGAGCTTTTGGTTTAGCAGTGCTGGCTTTAGGCTGAGCTTCTACTTTAGGCTCAATTTTGCTTTTAGGCTGAGCTTTACTTTTGGCTTTTGGTTTAGAACTTGGCAGCGAATGCCCTTTCATCAGTTCAATGCGGTCAGCAATCTCGTTTTGCAATCGGGTGGCTTCATGCTCGAGACGGTCTTGGGCGTCATCGAGTTCAAAGCGTAACTTCATGACTTCTTCGACCCCAGCTAAATTCACACCAAGTTCTTGGGTTAAGCGTTTGATGTCTTTGAGGTGCAGAATGTCACGTTCGGAGTACAGACGGGTTTTGCCACTCGAGCGTTTTGGACGAATCAGGTTTTTACGCTCATAGAGCCTGAGCGTCTGCGGGTGCATGTCCACCAATTCGGCAGCTACGCTGATCACAAAAACACCTTTGTCTTTGGGGTCGTTGGATTCAAGGCTGGCGTTCTGAGCAGCGAACTCAGCTCGAATTGCTCCCTCGAGCCTAAAAATTTCACCCTCGAGTTTAATTTGCACTTCGTCGAGTTCAAAGCGCAATTTCATGATTTCTTCGACCCCAGCTAAATTCACGCCTAATTCTTGGGTTAATCGCCGAATTTCACGCAAGTATTCAATGTCGCGCTCGGAGTACAGTCGTGTTTTACCGCTCGAGCGTCCTGGGCGAATCAAGCCTTTGCGTTCATACAAACGCAGTGTTTGTGGGTGCATTTCCACAAGCTCGGCGGCGACGCTGATCACGTACACTGGACGATCTTTGCTATCTGACACCTGTGCAGTATACCTGTTTTTGCCTTAAGTCGTAGAATTGGTGCATGACTTGGATCAATTGGCGCAGTCTCGAGGCAAACATTCCACTCGAGCAGTTACCTGATTTTCACCGCGATTTCTTAGCCGCTCGTGGCATTGAAAACCCTGAGGAGATGATGCTGCGCCGTGTCCAACAAACCGTTGAGCGCGAACTGAATAAACTCCTGCAAACTGGCGAAGCAAAGCAACACCAAGATCATTTGCTTGTCTCGAGCCATCAGATTCCCGCCAAATGGCTGGAGTTCATTTCAATTTGAACCTCGAGAACAAAAACCCTGTGCCTTACAGCTTTCCTCTTTCACCTTTCACCTTTCCTCTGCCCTTCTTGTGTCCAAAGACCAATGCCACCCCCGTTTTTAGGCTACAATCCTCGAGTCATGAAGTTCTGGAATAAACCCGAAGTCAGTCTGATTAAACGTAAACCCACCAAAAGTGGGATGACCGTTCTGGTGATTCCCGATAGCGGCGAGTCACACCGGTTGCGGTTTCGTTGGACTTGGCTGATTGTGGTGGCGGTGCTGGGCTTGTGCATTGGCATTGGCGCGGTTGGCGCTCCGTTGCTGTTGGCGGCTAGTTTGCAAACCAATGTCAGTTTATTTGCCGAGAAAACCAAGTTGCAACTCGATAAAGCCGACCTCGAGCGTCGTCTTGGTTTGGAGCAAGGCAAGGTGTTGTCTTTAACCAATAAAACCCAAGCCTTTGGGCAGCGCTTAATGGATTTGGAGAACCGCCTTGGCGCAGTTGAATCTCGAGCTGGGGTTTCCAAGGTCGAACGTGCCAGTGTTAAACCTGGTGGTGGGGCGAACAACCAAAGCATCAAAGACCCATTTGAAATGCTGAGCGCACTGGATAACCTGCTCGAGCAATCCGACAGCCGTTTTAGTAGAACTTTAGCGCCGTTAGACAGCACCATGCGCCGTGAAGCTGCGATTCCAGCAGGTTTTCCCACGGCTGGGCGAATCACTTCAAAGTTCGGCTCGAGGATCGGACCACGCACAGGGCGTTTAGAGAAACACACAGGCTGGGACATTGCCACCAACATGGGAGCGCCAGTGCGGGTGACTGCACCTGGTGTGGTTGAAGTGGCTGGTTGGACGAACATTGGTTATGGGCTGCATATTGTAATTAACCACGGGTACGGTTATAAAACCTTGTACGGGCATCTTTCTAAACTCAATGTCAATGTGGGCAGGCGAGTCTCGAGCAATGACTTGATTGGTTTTGTGGGCAGCACAGGTAACAGCACAGGACCGCATTTGCATTACGAAGTTCGGATTGGGAACACCCCAATCAACCCCGGGCGCTACTTGTTCCTCGAGCGTCCTAAATTTGATAGCCTTGAGTTACCACGCTGATGGGAATTTTTCCCTGATGCGTTTCTTGGAGACAATCATGATTGGACGCGGCAACCAACAACAAAAAAACCAAGCCCCGAACGCTCAAGGTGCAGGTTACACCTACATCGAAAAAGGCACCAGCATCAAAGGGGATGTCAGCTCGAGTGGCGCAATGCGTTGCGATGGCAACATCAATGGCAATGTCAACATCAAAGGCAACCTTGAAATCTCGGCTGGGGCAGCCATCGAAGGCGAAAACATCGAATGCGATAATCTGATTCTGCATGGCAGCGTCAAAGCCAATGTGATTGCCAAAGGCAAAATCACCATCACCAAAAGCGGCAAACTGGTCGGTGATGTCAAAGCCACAGCGCTGGACATCGAAGCTGGCGCGGTTTTCAGTGGACGCAGCGAAATGAACGCCGCTGGTACTGTCCTCGAGAAACCGAGTGAAAAAATCGGACGCACCTAAAATCATCCGTAGGGGCGCAGCGCGCTGCGCCCCTACGGAAAGATATAAATTTCCGATTTCACCTGTGATGTAATCATGCCCCACCCCCTTGCATTTTTGGTACACCAAGCGGTATAAATTACCCATGCGTTCACGTTCGCCGTTTTATGCGTATTTTTTTACCCCAGAGTCGGCGGCTGAGGGAACGTAAATTTGTTTTGCACCCTAGAAACCCGCCGAAACCTCGGCGGGTTTTTTTACTATCTAAGGAGAGCTATGCCACACAATACCGATGATGTTCGTATCAAAGCCATCCATGAACTTTCTCCGCCAACGCATATCATGCGTGAATTTCCTGTCAGCGAATCGGCTGCCAGCACCGTGTTTAACTCGCGTTCCAACCTGCACCGCATTCTGCATGGTATGGATGACCGTGTCATGGTTGTGGTTGGACCTTGCTCAATTCATGACAAAAAAGCTGCGCTCGAGTACGCTGCCAAGCTGCTCGAGGTCAAAAACCGTTTGCAGTCTGATCTCGAGATTGTGATGCGCGTGTATTTTGAAAAACCACGCACCACGGTTGGCTGGAAGGGCTTGATCAACGATCCGCATCTGGATGGTAGCTTTGAAATCAATAAGGGTTTGCGTGTGGCTCGGGAATTGCTGCTCGAAATCAACGAACTTGGCATTCCAGCTGCCACCGAGTACTTGGATACAATTTCGCCGCAGTACATCGCGGATTTGATTGCTTGGGGGGCAATTGGAGCGCGTACCACTGAAAGCCAGATTCACCGCGAATTAGCCAGTGGTCTAAGCTGCCCTGTTGGTTTTAAGAACGGCACGGATGGCAACATCAAAATCGCGGTGGATGCCATCAAAGCCTCGAGCCAGCCGCATTATTTCTTAAGTGTCACCAAAGGCGGTCATAGCGCGATTGTTTCTACCGGCGGTAACGAGGATTGCCATGTGATTTTGCGCGGCGGCAAAACCCCAAATTACGACGCTGATAACGTCCAGGCTGCCAGTGCTGAAATCGCCAAAGCTGGTTTGGCGGCTCGGTTGATGATTGACTGCTCGCATGGCAACTCGAGCAAAAAACACGAGAATCAAATCCCAGTGGCTGCCAATATCGCCGAGCAAATTGCGGCTGGTGACACGCGGATTGTTGGTTTGATGCTTGAAAGCCACCTCAAAGCGGGTAGACAAGACCTGATTGTTGGTCAGCCGCTCGAGTATGGCGTGTCCATCACCGATGCTTGTATTGCTTGGGATGACACCGTGGCGGTTCTCGAGAATTTAGCGGCGGCTGTTCGCACCCGCCGTTTGCAGCAAGCCGTAGCTGCCAAATAATCAGTCAGATAAGACTTCACTCAGCACTTTGCTGCGCCCAAGCGGGTAGATATGCGCTCCTGCCACTCCCGCTTGGCGCAAATCAGCCACGACTTTTCGCGCCCAAGCGATACCCGCAGCTCGTCCACCCGTCTCGAGGGCGCTGAGCAGGGCTTGTGGGATGCTTGTCCATTTGGAAACCCGTTCTGCCATCTCGAGGCTGAGGACGGGTAAAACACCGTACAACACGGGAATACTCGGTTGCACCATTTCCTCAAAACGCCGTACCGTCTCGAGGTCAAAGACAGGTTGGGTCTGGGCAACATGCGCTCCTGCGGCGATTTTCTCGGCAAAACGTTGCCGCTCGAGCTTCAAGTCTGGCGCACTGGGATTGGCTGCCACTGCAATCATAAAATCACTCGGCTCGAGTTCACGCCCAGCATGGGATTTGCCTGCGTTTAAGCCCTGCACAATTCGGGTCAGCCCAACCGCATCCACTTCAAACACGCCTTTGGCATTCGGATGGTCGCCCTTCTCGGGTGGGTCGCCACGCAAACACAGCACATTGCGAACCCCCAGCGCGGCTGCCCCCAAAAGCTCGGATTGCAAACCCAGCACATTGCGGTCACGACAAGTAAAATGAGCAATTACCTCAAGTCCAAGTTGACTCTGCACCAAATGCGCTGCCACCAAAGGATTCATCCGTAAATTGGCTTGTGGACTATCTGAAATATTGACCGCATCCACCAAAACCTGTGCTTTTTTGGCTTCCTCGAGCAACTTCGTGGCATCTGACCCCCGTGGCGGGTCAAGTTCAGCCGTCAGTGTAAAAATCTGCCCTAACCGTTCGCGTAAATCCATGCAGTCCAACCTCACTTTGACCTTTTAACCTTTTAACCTTTTGACCTCATAGCTCAAAGCTCACAGCTCACAGCTCACAGCTTCTCCGCCCTATCCGTCTGCTCCCAAGGCAAATGCGCTTGCCCAAAATGCCCATAACTCGAGGTTGGCACATAAATTGGATTCTCTAAACTCAATTCTTCAATGATCGCCAATGGACGAGGGTCAAAGTGTTCTCGAGCCAAGGCGCTCAAGGCTTGGTCACTGATTTTACCTGTGCCGAAACTCTCAACCCGCAACGAAACAGGGTGGGCTTTGCCAATCGCGTATGCCACTTCGACCATGACTCGAGATGCCAGTCCAGCCGCCACCAAGTTCTTTGCCATGTACCGAGCATAATACGCAGCGCTGCGATCCACTTTGGTTGGGTCTTTGCCGCTGAACGCCCCGCCGCCATGTGGGATTGCTCCGCCATACGTATCCACAATAATTTTGCGTCCAGTCAAACCAGTATCCGCGCCAGGACCACCAAATACAAAGCTGCCTGATGGGTTAATCAGGTAACTGACTTGGCTCGAGTCAAGCCAATCTGGAATGATTGGTTGAATCACATGCTCAATCATATCGGCACGAATTTGTTCTTGGCTAACATCTGGGGCGTGTTGCGTGCTGATCACAGCTGTCTCGAGGGCAATTGGTTTTGTGCCGTCATAAACCAAGGTCACTTGGGATTTTCCATCGGGGCGCAAATACGCCAAACTGCCGTTTTTACGAACCTCAGCCAGTTTCCTCGAGATTCGGTGCGCTAACCAAATTGGAGTCGGCATCAATTCAGGGGTTTCATCGGTGGCATAACCAAACATCAAACCCTGATCGCCTGCGCCGCGTTCATTGCGTGGGTCACGGTCGCCGCTTCGCCATTCAGTTGAGACATTGACGCCACCAGCAATTTCTGGGCTTTGTCCAGTGATGGTGTTCAGCACCGCTACATGCTCGGCATCAAAACCAAGTTCAGCTCGAGTGTAACCAACTTCGGTAATGGCTCGGCGCACCGTGCTTTGCACATCCACAAACTCGGCGCTCGAGGTGATTTCACCAGCCACCAGCACCAAGCCCTTGGTGACAAGGGTTTCGCAAGCCACCCGAGATTTCGGGTCTTGGCTGAGGAAAGCATCGAGAATCGAATCGGAAATACGATCAGCTAACTTATCGGGATGTCCTTCGGTGACAGATTCGGAACTGACTAAACGGTGCAACATATACCCTCCTTGCGAGAACAAAAAATAACCACGTCTCGAGAAAAGACGCAGCGACAATAAACCAAAAGATTGTTCAAATTTCCCCTTTCTAGGAAGGGAAAACCCTTCCTCATCGTTCCGCTTATTCAGCGGCTGGCATAAGCACCTTCCCTTGAGTTTAAGAGTGGTTGCTGCAACGGTCACTGCGCCAGTGCGCTCGCGTTGCTCTGGATGAAGCACAGGGATTTTTGCATGAGCCGAGTCTCGAGTCAAGCCTACAAACGTACCTCGAGAGCCGTAGGGTCTGCACGTACCTCGAGAGCCGTAGGGTTTCGCGTACCTCGAGTCCATAAGCATCAATTTAAGAACAAAAGCTCTTCAGTCCACGCAGAATTGCAATCAGTCAGCCCCTCACCCGACTTCGTCACCCTCTCCCAAAAAACAGCGCTTCGCGCAGGGAGAGGGGTTCGCGCTATCTTTTCCTTTTAGTTATATCTCGAGAAGCCAAATTCATAGCACCAGAACCCCTCACTCGAGGGGTCGAGCGAAGCGAGGGGGAGTACGTGAGGCATTGCGTTTTTTCGATTTGATTCGTTCCTTAAGTTGATGTCTATGGGTCTGCACATACTTCGAGAGCTGTAGGGTTTCGCGTACCTCGAGCCGTAGGGTCTGCACGTACCTCGAGTTCTAAGCAAGGCTCGGCATACGAATCACATTGGGTTGCCAATCTACAAGACTGACCGCCTCGCCAAATAAATCGTATTCATCGGCATCTTCAATAATAACTTTTACCAAATCACCAATTTTAATTTGCCCCGCCAATGCACCTGCGGCAATCATCACTGTGCCGTCAATTCCGGGCGCGTCGCCTTGGCTGCGACCAATCAGTTTGCTGCCAAGAATTTCGTCGTCTTCGTCGTCGTTGTATTCGTCTATGATGCACTCGAGGGTTTTGCCGATTTTGGCTTGGTTTTTTTCTAGGGAAATGGCTTGCTGGACTGCCATCAGTTTGGCTTGGCGCTCGAGTTTAATGTTTTCAGGAACGTGATCGCCAAGCTTATTGGCATCAGCCCCGTCCACTTCGGAGTAGGTAAAGCAACCAACACGGTCAAGTCTGGCTTGGCGGATGAACTCGAGCAGCAGTTCAAAATCCTCTTCGGTTTCCCCGGGGAAACCAACAATGAAAGTGCTGCGAAGGACAATCTCCGGGCAGATTTCACGCCAACGTAAGATGGTTTCCAGTTGCTTACCGGCACCCGGGCGGCGCATGGCTTTGAGGATTTTTGGACTGGCGTGTTGCAGTGGCACATCCAAGTACGGCAGGATTTTACCTTGTGCCATGAGTTTCACGATGTTTTCAATGTGCGGATATGGGTACACATAATGCAGCCGCACCCACGCGCCAAGCTCACCAAGTTGCGTGCATAAATCCACCAAATGCGCCACAATTCGCTGCCCTTGGTACTCGGATTCACGATGACGAATATCCACCCCATAAGCACTCGAGTCCTGAGAAATAATCAAGAGTTCTTTGGTGCCGCTCGAGACAAGACGGTAGGCTTCGTACAGCACTTCGGCTGCGTCCCTCGAGACTTGCAAACCCCGCAGTTTAGGAATAATGCAGAAACTACAAGTGTGGTTGCAGCCCTCAGCGATTTTCACATAGGCATAATGCTTGGGCGTGAGTTTCACACCCGTTGGTAAAAGCTGAGTGAACGGATTTTCGTCAGGTGGGATTTCTTTGTGCAGGGCTGACATGACTCCAGCCACGTCACCTGCACCCGTGACTGATAAAACATTAGGATGACGGGCTTGAATGGTTTCTGGACGCTCACCAAGGCAACCTGTGACAATCACCTTACCTGTTTGCTCGAGGGCTTCGCCGATGGCGCTTAAGGATTCTTCAATGGCTGGGGTGATAAAACCACAAGTGTTGACCACCACCACATCGGCATCTTCGTAGGTGGCAGATACCGCGTAGCCCTCGGCGCGGATTTGAGTCAGGATGCGCTCTGAGTCCACCAATGCCTTTGGGCAACCGAGGCTGACAAAACCAACTTTCTTGGTTTGTGAGGAATCCAATACCTTGGTTTGTGTTGACGCTATTTGTGTTGATTCTAAATTCATAAAAACCCCGATAAAAGGACGTTCAGCCCGATTTGGCTACCAGCTTACCCGAAATTGAAATTGAATTTGCCCTACATACGCCTTGGTGACTCCAACAAACATTTTGCAGCCTGCACTATAGCTTCCCAGACCATTCGTGCAGCACTTGCACAGGGATACTCGAGCCATAAAACCACAGTCCTGCCATTCGTCCCCTAAGCCTTTAGGCATAATAGCCACATGGCAGCTTTATTCTTTGGTCTTTCTTGGATAATTTTGGGTGGTTTTGCAGTGCTTGGGCTTTGGGCGGCCTTTTATTTTTTTCAAAAGAAAACGGCTTTACCATCCGTTTTTTATCTTGCCCTGAATATCGTCCATGTGGTTTACATTGCCGCGCTGACAGCTGGTTTTCTCTCGAGTGGCGGTAGCTTGGGGATGCGCTTTGTAATTGAGTACACCATGCTTTACATCGGCGGTGGGATTATTTACTCGAGGGGCTTAATCGAAGGTGGTTTTTGGTGGAAAGTCCTGCGTGACCCGCCTAAAGTCGTGACTGGCATGATCATGGCAAACGGCTGGTGCTTTGCGGCTGCACTAGGGTACTTGGCTCGAGTTGGTACGGTTTAGGTTTGGTACAGCCTCGCTCTGACTCGCTCGAAGAACAGTTCTTGCTCGAGTCTCCAGCCCCATTCTGGTTTGAGAATCGGGCGTTTGTGTGGGGTTAAAATCAGTAAGCTCGAGCTGATTTGCGTTAGGGCGTAGCACAGAAGCGCGAGTCTCGAGATGGGAACAAGGTGCATAGCAAAACTGCACACAATTAAGCTGTATGTCCGACCCTCGAGTGCGCCGTCTGCGATGTCTTCAAAGCTGATGGCTTGGGCGGTTTGCTTGGTGCGCTCTAAGTAGGCTTGGGACGTGTATGGGTCTATGCCTTCGACTTTTGCGCCAAACTCGAGGAGTTTCAAGGTCACTTCGCCGCTACCACAAGCCAAATCCAGCACAGCACTGAGGTCGAGTTCGGGTCGGATTTGCTCGAGTAACGCATGGATCTGTTTTTCGTGCGGGTTGCGATAACTTGCGCCAAAGGTTTGGTAGTAGGCATCCACCCCGAGGGCTTCGTATTGTGGGCGAATTTTTTCTGACATGGGTGTAGTTTATCAAAGGCAAAAATCCTGTATTGTGTGAAAACAGAAATGAACCTTCAGATTTCGCACAACACACAACATTGGCTCGAGGGGTGGGATTTAACCTCGGGGATTGTGTCTATAGATGCTGCGCCCAACGGTCATGTGCGTGTCTGGCGACGGGTGGATGGGCAACTTATTCTCGAGCAGGATGCTTTCACGCCTTGGGTCTACGCCAAAAAAATCCAATCCGACTGGTTAGCCAAAGGTTTAAGCATTCAGGAGCTACCGGGTTCAGGGTCGTATCCGTTCTTAGTTTCAGCCGCCAACTGGTTGCATTTGCGGCGGGTGCTGAATTTATCTCGAGAAAATCCAGATTTTTACGCGGTAGGACTCAGTGAACAGTACCTGATGGCAACAGGCAAAACGTTTTTTAAGAACCTCGAGTTTAGCGAACTTCACCGCCTTCAATTTGACCTCGAGACAACAGCATTAAAACCCGAAGATGGACAGATTTTCTTAATTGCTGTGCGAGACTCGAGTGGTTTTGAAATCCTGCTTGAAGGGGATGAACCAACCCTGATTCGGCAACTGCTCGAGGTGGTACAAAGTTGTGACCCTGATGTGATCGAAAACCATAACATCAATGGGTTTGACTTGCCATTTTTGCAAGCTCGAGCTGCGCTACACCAGATTCCGCTGACTTTGGGACGCACCCAAGCTGTGTTGCGCCGCGAAGGTGAGCGTTTCAGCGTGGCTGGACGAGAAATCATTGATACGCTGGATGCAGTTTGGCGGCATGATTTTGTGACTCGAGAATTGCCAAGTCATCGCCTTAAAGATGTGGCTAAACATTATGGGTTATCCGCTCCAGATCGGGTTTATCTCGAGGGGGCGAACATTGCCAGTTTGTACGCGACTCAGCCTGAATTGGTACGGGCTTACGCACTCGAGGATGTGCGTGAAGTGGGCAGGCTTAGCCAAAAACTGATGCCCGCCAGTTTTGCCCTCTCTAAACTTGCTCCGAGGCGCTTTGAGCGAATCTCGAGCGCTGGGACAGCCACGGGGATTCTCGAGCCGATGTTGGTGCGGGCTTACCACCATGCCAGCCGAGCCTTGCCAAGTTCGGATTGTGCTTATTTGGAAAAGCCACACGAAGGCGGCGCAGTGTTTTTATTTCATGCGGGGTTAGCCAAGAATGTGGTCAAAGCCGATATTGCTTCGCTGTACCCAAGCGTGATGCGAGCCTTTGAAATCAGCCCCAGTTGCGACGAGTTGGGCGTGCTGCTGAGCTTGGTCAAACAAATGCTCTCGCGGCGGCTCGAGCATAAGCGCCTTGCGAAGCTCGAGAAGAACACACACCACGATGCGATGCAAAGCACAGTGCATGATGCCATGCAAAGCACAGTGCATGATGCGATGCAAAGCACAGTGCATGATGCCATGCAAGCCGCGCTGAAATTGGTTTTGAATAGCGCTTATGGGTATTTGGGGGCTGGGCAAATGGCATTGTTCGCTGACCGTCATGCGGCTGACAAAATCACGCAAACAGGGCGTGAAATTCTCGAGCATGTGATTTCACAGCTTCGCCAAGCCAAAGTACAACTTTTAGAAGCCGACACCGACGGGGTTTTCTTTGCCTCTCCCCTATCCGAATCGGCGGCTCGAGAACTGATCAAACAGATTTCTGATTCACTACCAGAAGGCATTACCCTCGAGTTCGATGACCTGTACCCCGCGATGCTTTCGCATGACATCAAAAACTATGCTTTGCTACGGCGCGATGGAAGTGTTTTGTTGCGCGGCGTGAATTTTCGCAGCAGTCGCTTTGAACCTGCTATGCAAGTTTTTACTGAAAGCATTGTCAAAGCCGCCCTCGAGAACAATCCTGAACGCATCAAAGAAATTTACCTCGAGACTCGAGCAAAAATTCTGGCTCGAGGGTACGCGGCAAAAGAACTGGCGACCCGAGTGCGCTTACGAAAAACCATGCAAGAGTACCAAATCAGTCGCTCAAAAATGCGTGAGGCAGCTTACGAAGCCATGCTCGAGGCTGAGCGCGATTGGCACAAAGGACAGCGGATTCGTTTATACAAACGGCAACATGGTTACGGGATTTTGGCAGCCGATGAAAGCAGTCATCCCCTCGAGATGGCAACCGATTACCATGTGCAGCATTACTTGGATTTGCTCGAGCGGGTTTACGCTAAAAAACTCGAGCGGGCTTGTACACCAGCGCAATTTGCCCAAATTTTCTCGAGTGGGATTCAAGAAGAATTATTTGCACTTGCACCGACTTTGAGTTGGCTTAAGCAATAAAAACTTGAATCCGTCCCAGCCAAATCAGCGCATCAGGTGGGTCTAAACCGAGTTCAATCGCCAATGTTGCAAAAGGCTCGAGCCAATCTTTAGGCGGTTCAGGTAATGGATTGGGCAGACTGTGCGTTTCATATGCTGCAAAAACCACTTGAATTCGTTGCTTGAGGGCTTCATCATTTGTTAAACCCATGTCCATCAAAAGCGCTAAATCCAGTAAATCCTTGACTCGGGTTTTTTGTTCTCGAGGTCTGGTGTAAGCGTGTAGTTTCTCAGCAAAGTGGTCACGCATGGGTAACTTGGAAAAACTGGATTCTCCAAATCCGCAAAACCAAAATCAACCTTGCTTGGTAGATACTCGAGTGGTGTGCTGTGTGTGTCGCCTTGTCCGATGTCAACATGAAATACCGAGAAGATTTTTCCGTCCAACACAACTTCGATGTTAAATCGCAAACCGCCTTCAGGAGCGCCTTGTAAATCTGAGGTGTTGGTGACGCGAAACTCAAAGTAATCGTTTAAGTCAAGTGCAGCCGCGTTTTGCAATTGCTCGAGCAAGTCTTTTAAAGCTGGTGGTGGCACGCTCAGATCAAGGTCTTTGGTGCTTCGGGCTTTGCTTTGCAGTCGTAACTCGAGCGCATAACCACCTTTTAAGACCCAATGCGGGTGTGGAATCGTGAAAATCCTTGCCAAAAACCGTTCAAAGGCGACCATCCGAAACCAGCGCTGATGCTCGTATCCATTTTTGAGTGCAAGGTCAGTTAAGGCACGCCGAAAAGCGGTAGCTGTTTTGTATTTCATTTCGTCCCTAACGCTTTTTTTAAGCGCTGCTGACTTTTTTCTGGCAATGATTGTATGGCTGTTTTGAGTTTGTCTTGAGTTACCATCCCTCGAGATAAGGCTTGCTGCACGGCTTGCTCGAGGTGTTCTGGACTTAGGGTGCTACCAGCAACATCAAGTAGGGTTCGTAAGGAGGTGGTGATTTGTACCCCTTGCTGGGTTTGAATCTCGAGCTTTTCTAATGTGGCAGTGTGCAGTTTGACATTGACAGGTGGTTTTTTACGAAAGCCTTTTGGCACAATCAGATGTGTTTGGCTTGGCAAGACATCGCTTAAATGATGTAGCAGCAACGCTGATTCAAAACCTATGACCGCTTGGGCAAGCCCAGCACGGTTATGACTCCAAAGGCTCAGGGCGGCATAGTAATCAGTTGGTTCGCTTGGATAACGGGCTAGTCGGTAGATGCCACGCATCACCTCGAGCCAATTGCCAACGGTTTTATGATAATGCTGCACCCGATCCAGAAAGCCTATTTTGCTGGCTTGAGCAGCACTAAAATACCCGCGTTGTGAATCGGCAAGTTCAAAAAGTTCTTGTTGGCGCTCGAGACGATTGTGCATAATCCTTACATTTATTGTAAGGATTATGTATCACTATTGCAACTCTTTGATTTTAACCCAAGTATCTGAGCTTGATTTCTGCTATGATAGGTCAATACCTATGGATTCTGATTTATTGACCTTTCAATCCCCTCAAACCGATGCGAGTGCGGCAGTTTTGGCGTTACCAAGCCCAACCGTTGAATTGGCATACGCTTATTTTGCTTTGCTGCGTCCAGCAAATAAAAACGAGTTGCCGTGGCAAAAGCAGCTCTACCTTGAGCAACCCAAATGGTTGACTGAACTGCGTGAATTCTGGCAACCAGATCAGCGCGGCGACATGGATTTTGATTTGTTCTATTTGGTTTGTGCGTATGGTTATGCTCGAGATACTTCGGTGCAGCGTTTGTTTGCTGATGTATCCAAGTGTATTCCAGACTTTATTGTTCAACTCGAGGCGCAAATGCAGCAGTGGCAGCCTCAAAATCTTGATCCTGAAAAAGTAAAAAAGATGTACCACACGATGCTCGAGCGTTTACAGCTCTTAAAAAATAAACGCAAGAATCAAAATTTTGTGCGGCTCTTGAAGGAATTATGGGCTTGGCTCGAGCCAAAATGGGATGGCGAAGGCGCGAGTTTGGCTGGGGCAGCCAGTCAAGCCTTTTTGGAGAAATTTAAGGACAACCATGATGTTTTGGCTGCTTTACCAGCGCATCATTTTGTGCAGTTTGAGGCTTCAGCTCAGACCATCCGCAAGGCGTTTGAGCGCGGTTCAGTGGTGGTGATTCCTTTATTTTTTGCGACCTCGGGCGGGATTTGTTTGGAAATCGCAGGGCAACAGTTTATTGGGTATGGCATTCAAACCGAGAATGTGCATCAGCAATTAGCCCTCGAGGTTGGTGTGGCTGCTGGTCGTGTGAAAGCCTTGGCTGATCCGACTCGTTTGATGTTGCTAACGCTGTTGGCGCGTTATGACAATTTTGAGATGAGTGTTTCAGATTTTGCCAATCAGCTTGGGGTTTCTCAGCCAACCGTTTCTGGGCATATTAAATTATTGCGCGAGGCTGGGTTTGTGACCTTAGAGAAAAAAGGCAATAAGTCTTTGTACCAAGTGGATCAAGCAGCGATTCAAGCTGTGTTTGAAGAAGTAAAGGCATTTGTGGCGGTCAAGAAATAACATCGGCACTTGACAATATAGTCAATCTCCTATATATTTGATTCATCGGAGGTTGCCTATGAATTTTGTAGATCATCAATTGTATATCCGCCAAGTCAATCAACAACTCGAGAACCTGCGCCACCAAGCACAACTCGAGAACCTGCAACTCGAGCAGCTTCAAAAAACACCCAAACCCACATGGCGCTTAACGCAACTCTTTGCACCTAAACCAGCACCTCAAGCAAAACAATTGGCAGCGTGTGAGCAATGACCAAGCAAATCACAACGCAAATGGCTGCGCCCATGGAAAACATCTACGCAGCCCTGACCAACTCCACCCTGATCTGTGAATGGCTCTGCTCCGATGCCCAAATCGAAGCTCGAATCGGTGGTAGAATCTACCTGTATTGGCAAACGCCTACGCATTACCTGATGGGCGAATTTCTCGAGGTTGCGCCCAATCACCTCAACCTGCGCTGGCAAGAGAAGGGACAAGAAAGCCAAGAAGTTCAGATTTACCTCGAGCAGAACAATGATCTTTGCACCATTCGCTTTGAATTTGAAAAAGGTATCTCGAGCCAACTCGAGGCTTTATTGGGGCGCGGTTTGGCGGTTCTCGAGTCAACCCAAACCACAGGTTTCCACCTTGATACCTTAGAGCGCCCAATGCTTGGGGTCAGCATTGCAGGGCTGGTGAGTGCCGAAAACCAAACGCAGTACGGTGTCCCAATAGATTATGGCATTGCCATCAATGGTGTGCTGGCAGGTTTAAGCGCCGAAAGCGCAGGTTTACAAGCAGGCGATGTTCTCGAGTCCATGAGCAGCATCAAAATGACCGATTTCGCTGCGATTCAAGCGGTTTTGGGTGGGCGCAAAGCAGGCGATGAAATACCGCTGCGGTTTTACCGCCAACAAACCCTGCATACCGTCAGAGCAACCCTGAAATCAAGAAATTTACCAGCTTATCCAAGCAGTTTGGCAGAGCTTGCCAGCCAAGTCACCCAAGACCGCGCTACCATAGAGCAGGAACTCGAGGCGGTGTTTGCTGGGGTCAGTGCCGAACATGCCAACCGGCGCCCCAGTCCAAAAGCATGGAGTGCCAATCATGTACTGGCGCACCTGATTTTAAGCGAAATCGAATACCAAGCCTTTATTGCTGGACTTGTCATTGGGGTTGAATTGGAAAGTTTCACCAGCAACTTCGCGGCTCGAGTTGAAAGTACACTTAAACGTTACGGCACAACCCAAGCTCTGCTTGAGGCGTTCAAGCAAACCAATGCGGAAACAAAAACGCAAATCCAAGAGTTCCCGCCTGAATTCTTCAAACGCAAAACAGGTGCGATTCGCCTTCTGCTGAACGCCGAGTTTTACACCGCCCATCCACGTCAGCACATTGGGCAAATCCAGAGGGCAATCGCAGCAGCTCGAGGTTCATGAGCTTCTAGCCTAAAAGCTGTGTGGAGCTTGGAAAATAAATAAAACAACTCCCTCGAGACTCGAGGGAGTTGTTTTTAAGGTGCTTAAGCAGTTGGTTGTAAGACTTTTTCGCTGCTTGGGCTGGTGGCGGTGTGGTGCTTGGCAATCATTGCGCGGTACTTGTTGCCGCTCATGTCAGCGCCAACCATCAGTTCGACCGGTTGACCGTTCTTAAATAAAATCACAGTTGGAATGCTCATGACACGGAACTTCATAGCGGTTTGTTGGTTGGCATCCACATCGAGTTTGGCGACTTTAACTTGCCCAGCGTATTCCTCGGCGAGTTTTTCAATGGTTGGCGCAACCGCACGGCACGGTCCGCACCATTCTGCCCAAAAATCCACAAGGGTTAAGCCCTCGGCTATTTGACCATCAAAAGTTGCATCGGTTAAATTCACATACTTGCCCATAAGGTTTCCTCCAGTTTAGGACGTTTTCACGTCAACGCTTAGGAATTGTACATAAAATCCAATGAGAAGAGCGTACTACGGCTGACACGTTCCAAGTCAGACAAAATACGAATCTGCGTTTTTTCTTTGCTAAATGCCGTAAAATAAAAACAATGAACCGATTAGATGCTCGAGCGCGTTTGGTGTTCCACTATGCACGGGAAGAAGCTGACCGTCTTGGTCACGCTGTGATTGAATCCGAGCATTTACTTTTGGGTTTGCTGCGCGAAGGTGGCACAGCCGCGCAAGTCTTAAACACTTCGGGTTTGAGTCTCGAGGCAGCACGACATCGGGTGGTGGAGTTGATTGGGCAGTTTGAGCGTTCTCGAGAAGCACCGCCACCTGCCATCACTGCTTTAGCACGACGGGTGATGGACTTAGCTGGGGTTGAAGCGGGGCGTTATCAATCTTCGTTTATCACCACTGGGCATGTGCTGCTCGGCATGATTCACGCTGGCGATGGTGTTGCCATGGGTTTAATTAACCAAATGGCAGGTGGTACAAAAGCCGTGCGCCGAGCCACGCTCGAGGCGCTACAACTCCCACCAGACCCCGAAGAAACATCTGAAACCAATCCATCCACCAATTTATCAGGCATTGTTGCTGCACCTGCCGATTCGGTCTTGGCAAAGTTATTGGGACGTCCAAGTGAAAGCCATACTTTAACCCCAACCGATTCTGCGCCAACACCCAGCCCCGAAGCTACGAAACCCGAAGCCGCTAACCAACCCCTCGAGCCTGATCCAGAAACCGCCGAATCACTGCCAGATTTGACCCTCAAAGACATCATCGCACGTCCCGAAGCAAGCGAAGAAGATATTCCAGATTCGATGTTGATTGATGTTGCTTTTGATGAAGTGCCACCCGAAGAGGAAGTCCAAGCCAACCTCCAGCCAGAGCCAGTCGTAAAAAACAACTGGCATGAAATCGGCAAAACAATTGAAATTGATCGTGAGCAGCAAAGAGCTATGGGAATCATTGCACCAGCTCTCGAGCCAAAAGTTGTATCAGTTCCAGAAGTTGTAGAGCCAGTTCTCGAGGAGAAAATTGTAGGGCCTGTTCTTGAGGAAAAAGTCATTGAGCCGATTCTCGAGGAGAAAGTCATTGAACCAATTCAAGAAGAAGTCAAGCCAGTTCTTGAGGAAAAAGTCATTGAGCCGATTCTCGAGGAAAAAGTCATTGGGCCGATTCTCGAGGAGCAAGTTGTTGAGCCGATTCTCGAGGAGCAAGTTGTTGAGCCAATCCAAGAAAAAGTTGAACCAATTCTCGAGGAACAAGTTGCAGCGCCAATTATTCCTGAGCCAGACATCATTGCACCCATGACCATTGCTGCTTTGGCGAGTCTCACGCCTAAAGTTGTGGGACTTCAAAATCCATCCAAATCAACCGAAGAAGTTGTTCAGCCCAAACCATCCGAAGAAGTTGCTGCTCCCGAATTACCACCAGAAAAAGCCACTTCTGAAATTCCAATTGCCGAAGTTGTTCTCATGCCAGAAGCAGATGCCATACAAACCACACCAGTGGAAACAAAAACAGGTTCGGTAGATGATTTGTTGGTGACTGAATTGCTCGAGGAAACACCTGATCTTGAGGTTGCTGAACTCGACAAACCAGAGGTTGCTGAACTCGACAAACCAGAGGTTGCTGAACTCGACAAACCTGCTGCACCGATTTTAGAACCTCAAAAACCTGTGTTCAAAGCCCCGACATGGGATGTGGTCACTGCTTCAAGTGTCACCAAACGCCATATCATTGCGCTGGGCGGCGGTGGGTTCTCTCAAGAACCAGACAATAAGTTGCTTGACCAGTACATCCTCGAGGTGGCACGCACAGCTCGAGAAGTGGCTGTGCCACGGGTGTGTTTTGTGTCCACGGCTTGTGGCGATGACCGTGGATATACGGCTCGTTTCTACGATGCTTTTAAGCCTCTGAACTGCGAGCCAACCCATTTGCCGTTGTTTCATCCCGAGGATTGGTCGGATGAACTCGAGGACATGATTTTAAGTGCTGATGTGCTGTACTTCTCGGGTGGTAGTACCAAAAATGCTTTGGCGTTGTGGTCAGCTTGGCAACTCGAGCCTGTGTTTCAAAAAGCCTACGAGGCTGGAACGGTCTTTACGGGAATTTCAGCTGGGGCGATTTGTTGGTTTGAGCAGTTCACCACCGATTCAGTTGGGCGTTCACTGGGAATCATGAATGGTTTGGGTTGGTTGCCCGGTTCGTTCACACCACATTATGACAGTGAAAAATTCCGTAAAGTGATCTTAGAAAAGGCTTTACGCGCCCAGAAAATCGCCCCTGGTTTTGCTGCCGATGATGGCGCAGCACTGCATTTTGTCAATGCCGAGTACATTGGCGCGGTGGCTTCCAGACCCGAAGCCAAGGCATACCATGTGACTTTGGGGCGTAATCGCCTTGTCGAATCGCCGCTCGAGACGACATACTTAGGCTCATGACCGAGTTGCTTTTACAACGCTTAGAAGAAATTGGGCGCTCACTCGAGCAATCTGGACAAGCCTTGGCGCTGATTGGTTTGGGTTCGGTTGGGGCTGAACTCGAGCGCTTAGATCAGTTTTCTGATTTGGATTTCTTTGCAATTGTCAAAGATGGTACAAAAAAACATTTTCTCGAGGATTTAAGTTGGTTGTCGAACATTGCACCTGTGGTGTACGCGTTTCAAAACACAGTTGATGGTTTTAAGGTGCTGTACGAAGATGATGTTTTTTGTGAATTCGCAGTCTTTGAACTAAGCGAACTGCAAGAAGCCACTTTCACAGCCGGCAGACTGATTTGGAAAGCTGATGGTATAGAAGATTCGATTGCCACCTCAAATAAACCGGTTCAAACGCATTCGAGTTCTCCTGAGCATCACCTTGGCGAAGCCCTGACCAATTTGCTGATTGGCTTAAAACGCTTCCGGCGCGGTGAGAAGCTGATTGCCGCAAGATTTGTGCAGCAATACGCACTGGATCGGGTGATTGACTTAAATCGGCACCTCGAGACAGCCCAAAACAACCTTGCTGATCCTTTCAGCCGTGAGCGCCGCCTCGAGCAGCGTTACCCAAAACTGGCGCTCGAGATGCCCAAGTTTATGCTTGGTTATGAGCGCACCCCTGAATCTGCTTTGGCAATTCTAGCGTGGCTCGAGCAGCGTTTTAGCGTCAGCCAAGCCATCGCTGAACGCATTCGACAAGAGGTTTCCTATGTTTCAAGCCATCAAAACTCCGCGCCTGACCCTGCGAGCCTTTGAACCAGAAGATGCGCCTGCTTTTGCGGCGTACCGCAATTTACCCGAAGTGGCTGCGCTGCAAACTTGGGAAAGTTATTCACTCGAGAATGCACAACACCTGATTCAGACCATGCAGACTTTGGGTAAGCCCACCGACTTTCAGTGGTATCAAATCGCTGTCACACTCGAGGAGAAACTGATTGGTGACCTTGCTTTTAAGCTCAAAGGGCAACAAGCTGAAATTGGTTATAGTTTTAACCCTGCCTTTCAAAACCAAGGTTATGCCACCGAAAGCCTAGGCGCTTTGCTCGAGTACGCTTTTGGCACGCTTGGCTTGCACCGAATCCATGCCACCACCGATCCGCGCAACACCGCCTCGATTCGCCTTCTCGAGAAACTTGGCTTTAGAAAAGAAGGTCATCTAAAAGAAAATTTCTGGTTCAAGGGTGCGTGGGTGGATGATCTGCTGTATGGCTTGTTGGCTCGAGAGTGGAAAAGGCTATGAGCTATGAGCTATGAGCTGTGAGCTGTGAGCTTTGAAGGTTTTTCATCATAGCTCACAGCTCTAAACCTCAAAGCCCCGCAGGCGGTTGCCAATCTGGTCGCGCCCGACGGGCAAAATCAATCAGGGTATTGGCAATTTCACTTGGGGGCATGACATGGTGAACAATGCCTTTGCGGATGGCACTCGAGGGCATGCTGTGAATCACGCTGGTTGCTTCGTCTTGAGCCAGAATCGCTGCGCCTGCTTTGTGCATCATTTCCAGACCGGCTGCGCCGTCATCGCCCATACCGGATAGAATCACGCCAACAGCGTTGCTGCGGTATTCGCGTACAAGGCTGCGAAACAATACTGTGCCACTGGGTCGTTGCCCTGAAACTGGCATTTCCATACTCGAGTGAAATAAACCTTCGCGTACCACCAAATGCGAACCGCTGCCTGCAATCCAAATGCCCGGGCGTACTGGTTGTCCAATTTCAGCGAGGTCAATGTTCAGGGCGCAAAGTGGACGCAACCATTCAACCAGACTGGCTGCAAATCCCGGTACAATGTGCTGCACAACAATAATTGGCACGGGAAAATCAGCGGGCATTCGGGTCAGGATTGGTTCTAGGGCTTGAGGTCCGCCAGTACTCGAGGCAATGCCGATGATTTCAACTTTGCTGATGCTGGGTGGCAAAATGGCTGGGCTGAGCCGAGCCGCAGTGACACTGCTCGAGCGACGTTCAAATGGCAACGCCACTGGCTCAGCAATGATCGTGCGTGATAAGGCATTGGGTGCGGGTTTTTGCTGTGGTTTGCGGCGAATCACTTTCACTTTTGAAATACCACGCACCATTCGCAGAAATTCATGGGTATCAGTGTGAATGTTGGGCTTAGCAATGATCGCTAAGACCCCAGCCGCAATGGCTTTGGCGACCAAACGCTGGTCGTCTTTGGAGACACTGGATGTGACCATCAGAATCGGAATTGGGGCTTGTTCGATGATGGCTTCGGAAGCCGCTAAACCATCCATGATTGGCATTCGCAAATCCATGGTGATCACATCGGGTTGTAATCGCAGCGCCATTGGCACAGCTTCTGCTCCATTGCTGGCAGTACCAATCACTTCAAAGCCACCGTCCAGCTCGAGTAGACTGACCAACATCCGACGTTGTACGCTGGAGTCATCCACCACAAGCACACGGATTCTTTTAAGGGGGCTAGAAGGCTGCATAGAGCGTCAGAGTGTACCTTTTTTGGAGAGGGAGAAAAAGAGAAAAGAGAAAAGGTCAAAGAAGAAAGCCAAAGGAAAAACTGTTTTGAAGGGTTTACCTTTAACCTTTAACCTTTCTTCTTTAGCTTTATAGCTCATAACAACCTGTTAATCGTCTCGAGCAGCAGCCCTTGGTCGAATTCTCCTTTGACAATATAGGCATCTGCGCCTGCCATAGCGCCGCGTTCTTTGTGTTCAGGGGCGTTTAAGCTGGTAATCAAAATCACGGGGATTTGGGCAAGGCGAGGGTCGCGGCGGATTTCACCAGTTAAACCAAAACCGTCCAATTCGGGCATTTCAACGTCGGATACGACCAAGTCCACATGTTCGCCGCGCCGCAGGAACTCGAGGGCTTGAGCGCCATGAACAGCCGTGATGGTGTCAAAACCAGCCGCTTCTAGGATGCTGCGCTCCAACGTGCGACTGGTGATGCTGTCGTCCACGACCATGATGCGGGGGACTCGAGCTGCCACAGTTGGGGCGATTTTGAGGTTGGGGCGAACACGGATTTCGCGGCGCAAACCTCGTTCGATGAGGTGGGTACTGGATAAAATGGAAACAAGCTGACCACTACCCAAGACAGCTGCTCCCTCGAGTGGGGCGAATTTCTCGAGTGGGTAGGATAGTTTTTTGACCACCACTTCTTGTTCGCCAAGCATCGCGTCCACGGTGCAAGCCAAGCGGTCATCGTCGCGGCGCAACACAAAGTATGGTTGCCATGATTCACCTGCCATAAAGGGTACATCTAATACCCCGCCGAGTTCGACCAGTGGCACTGGGCGACCCTCGAGGATGATCACACTGCGTCCCTCGAGTTGATGAATCCCTTCGACTTTAACCCGTCCGGTGCGTTCAACACTGGCGGTTGGCACAGCAAACGTATCATTGCCAACCCGCACCAACAAAACCCGCACCGTGGCAAGTTGCGCTGGGACGCGCATGGTGAATTGGCTGCCTGCTCCTAATTGGCTTTGGACGCTGACCAAACCGCTTAGAGCGCGGATATTCTGGCGTACCACGTCCATGCCAACTCCGCGCCCTGAAACATCGGTGACAACAGCGGCAGTGCTAAAACCGGGTTCAAAAATCAAATCCAGTGCCAGTTTAGGGTCAAAGCTGACAGCACTTTGAATGATGCCTTTTTCTTCGGCTTTCTTGAGGATTCGAGTTGCATCCATGCCAGCCCCGTCATCGGAGAGTTGCAGTGAAACCATGCCGCCGCTCGAGGCGACCGATAAAATAATTGTGCCTTCGCTGGGTTTACCTGCGGCTTGGCGCACACTGGGGATTTCCAACCCATGATCCACACCATTGCGAATCATGTGCATCAGTGGGTCGCGCAGTCCCTCGAGGATTTTACGGTCTATGCCGACGCCGCCGCCAAGGGTAATCAAGCGCACTTGTTTGCCGAGTTGCTGACCCAAATCGCGCACCAAACGCTCGAGCGGTGGGAATAGCATCGCAGCTGGCAGAAGGCGCACACTCAGGACTTCGTCTTCGATGGTGGTATTGACGGTTCGCAGTTGTGCCAAATCGCCCGCTAAGCGGTTCAGGACATCCTCGAGTTTATCAAGCGCTCGTCGGGTGTTTTCTTCGCCTGTTTCAAGTAAGCCAAGCACCGCTGCGACATCACGGTTTTCTTCTGCCAAGTTCTGCAAACGCCGCCGCAAGGTGCGTGAATGCCTCGAGTTGCGCCGCTCGAGGTTGCGCCGCGCCAAGAGGTCACGCAGGTCGCGCAGGCGTTCTTCGATTCGGATTCTTCCGACGGTCAGTTCACCGGCTTGTGCCAGCAAAGAATCGAGCCGAGCGACTGAAACACGCACACTTTCTTGGCTGACAGCGCGGTTGCCATCTGCGCCATCGGTGGAGCGGTTCATGGGTGGCATGATGCTCTGCCCAAGCATACTCTGGGCATTGTCCACCCGACTGCTGTCAGGGCGAATACTGGCACTGACAGAGGCTGGTATTACTGGCTGCATAACTGGCTGCGACACAGGCTGCATAACTGGCTGCGACACAGGCTGCATGACTGGCTGCGACACAACCCGAGGTGCTTCGGGCAAACCACCACGAGCCGCAGGTAAGGCGGCTTTCAGACGCGGATCGGTTACGGTACTGGTTTCGCCACGTTCAAGCCGCAATAATTCTGGCTCGAGGTGGTCTTGTACAGCTCGAGATGCAACCCGCAACCGATGCAGCTCGAGTTTCATGGTTTGCGGGTCTTTGGCGGTTCTTAAAGCCGTCAGGCGCTGCTCGAGTTCTTGGTTAAAAACACCCAGCAGTTGGCTGCCCACACCGCTTTGACCAAAGCGTTGCCATGCTTGAATCCATGCTTGGCTTATTTCGGAATTGGTACTTGGGGTTTGACCAGCTGCCAACGCCACTAAAACCCCTGTCAGTTCGTGGGCTGTATTATACCCAGCACTGTGCAGCGACACCCGAGCGCGGTGCAAAAATAAGTTCGCTAAACCAGCGTCGGAGGTGTTCTGAATCGCCTCGAGTTGCTTTTGGGCATCTTGTTGCGCCAATTCCTGCCAATAAAATGGTGTCCAAGCCTCGAGCCACAGGCTTTCCAAGGCGCTGTTGGGACTTGGTAATGCTCCAGCTACTAAGCTCTTAAAAAACGGCTCGAGTTCGTGGGTAGCAGCATGAGCTGCAATCAATGCCCGATGCAGCAGCAACCGTGCCGCGCCAGTATCCGAGGCAGACTCGAGGGCTTCGAGGGCTACCGCGAATTCACGTCCTAGGATATGGGCAAGTTCTTCGGTCATGGTTTCCTTAGGTTTGGTACTGGATAACTAACTGTACTAGGTTTGGTACTGAATAACTGTACTAGGTTTGGTACTGCTCTACCATACCGCGTAATCGGCTCGAGAGTTGCGAAAGCTCTTGGGTGGCTTGACGAATGTCTTCGGTGCTGGTCAGGTTATCTTTGGTGGCACTGCCAATGCTTTGCATTGCACCTGTGATTTGTTCCATCCCAGCACTGTGTTGTCTGACCGAAGCTGAAATCAGTTGGGCATTGTGTGCAGCGTATTGAATCGTGGTTTGCAGATCTTCGATGGTCTTTAAGACTCGAGCAATGCTTTCCACCCCTGCATCAGCGACTTTGATGCCTTGTTCGGTGGTCATGACGGCGCTGTTGGTGGCGCGTTGAATTTCGCCCAGAATGGATTTGACTTGCGCTGTGGCATCTTTACTCTGCTCGGAAAGCAACCTAATTTCCTGAGCCACCACCGCAAAGCCCTTGCCTTGCTCACCGGCTCGGGAAGCCTCAATGGCAGCATTCAGTGCTAACAAATTGCTTTGGTCGGCAATGTCATTGACTGTCGCAATGATGTCGCCAATGGCTTGGGTTCGTTCAGACAGGGCTAGAATATTCTCAGCGATGTTTTGCACCGACCCGCGAATCACACCCATGCCATCGTTGGCTTGATTCGCCGCTTCAACCCCTTGGGTTGCCACCAAAGAAGCACTCGAGGCAGATTCAGCCACGGTCATGGCAATTTCAACCGCTTGGTCAGAACTGCTTTTGACTTCTTCGACGGCTGAAACGGTCTGCGCCACAGCCGCGCTTTGCAAATGCACGCCTTTGACTTGTTGCGAAGAGGTCGCCAGAATTTGACTCGAGGCAGCCGCCACGGCAGAGCTACCCTGCCCGACTGCGCCAAGTAATTCGCGCAGGTTTTTGGTCATCAGCGCAAAAGCCAGACCCAATTCATCGCGTTCAGATTTTGGCTCGAGCTTCTGACTCAGATCGCCGCGTGAAATGGCGTTGGCGACCCCAGCCATTTGGCGTTGGTATTCAACCATCTGCCCAAACGACCCTGCCAATTGCCCAATTTCATCGCGCCCAGACTGCCCAAGTTGTTGATCGAGTTCGCCCACAGCTAAGGCTGCGGCGGCGTTGGTCAGGACTTTGACTTGTCTGGCAATATAACGAGCGGCTAAGAAAAGAACCAGCACCACCACCGCAAAAGCCCCAAGGCGTAAAAACAATAAAATCTGATTTAGGACTGTTCCATCGGCTTGGACTTCGGCTAATGACCGACTGGCAAGCACCAACCATTTTAAGCCAGCGTAACTCGAGTACCCTTGTGAAACATAAAAACCAACCAAACCTGGTGAATCCAAAGTCAGGGCTGGATTGGAGAAATCTCTGGCACGGGCATATCCTTCTGGGTTGCTACGCGAAGCAATATAAGTCACAAACCCTTCGGTTTTGATGTTGCGTGTAAAAATGTCTTTACCAGTTGGCGTGTAAAGCAATAAACCATCATCGGCAACAAGCAAAAAACGGGTACTCGAGTAACCATCTTTGGCGGCTCGGTCTTGGACTTCTTGAATCACATTTTTTGCTACTTGCCAATTAAAGAAATTATGCCAAACACCAATGATTTTCCCTGCACTGTTACGAACTGGTGATGAAAAAGTCATAGCGACTGATTTATTCTGACCATACAAGCGCTCCATGATTGGATTGGGCGCAACATTTCGCACCACCGCTTGACCATCGAGGACTTTGCCACTGATGCTTTCTTGAAACCAAGATTCGCCACTGACATCAAACCCTTTAAGGCTCGAGGTGTCTTTGCTATTCCAGGTTGAACTGGCATTCATGTCATCGTTGTCCACACCATAGGCGGCAATGACTTTTCCTTTGGTATCGGCAACCAGCATCAGACGATAAATTGGGCGGTAGGTTGCCAACATGATTTCCATCCAGCGCTCGATTTGAGCTGGATTCATGCTAATCGCAGCTGGAGACTTGGCAAAGGCTTGCACATCGCCGTAACGTTCAAACAGATTACGATCGAGTTTATCAGAGGCATTAAATGCCAGCTGCTGCACCTGATTTCCTGCTGTGCGTTGGATCACTTGTTCAATTGAATTGGCAATCACAAAACCAGAAAAAATCATGACTGGAACAATAATCAAAACACTTTGAATCAGTAACTTGGGCAGTAAGTTCAGGTTCGAGTACCATTGTTGTAGCTTTTCAAAATTCATAAGTCCAGACCGTCACAAAGCGCGTCAACATCCAGCCAAGCCACTTTACCTTGAAAGATACCACGCACCGAATCCCGCCCCGATAAAGCTGGCGAAAGCTGGCTCATAAAGGCTTGGTACAACTCTGGAACATTTTCAATTCGCAAACCGATTGAACCAAATTTGGTTTCGGTTAAAACCACGCTCGAGACAGCTTTTTCATCGCGCTCAAATTTCAAAAGTGCGGCTAAATCCAGAACACTGACAATTTCACCACGCACATTCATCACTCCTGCCACAGTGCGCGGCGCAAGTGGCAACGGCGTAATTTCAGCTGGCAAGACTGCTTTTAAGCGAACCAACTCGAGCGCGTATTGTTCGCCGCCCACATGTAAAAGCACCATTTCGAGTGGGATTTCATTGTCCTGAACGCTTTCTTTTGCCAGACGCTTGGCGCGTTCTTGCAGCAGACGTTGATTCATTTCTTCCATAGCTTCTATCGTAACTTAAAGATGTGATTTTGTGCGTGGGATTTGACCACGGGCGTAGTGATATGGAAGCAAAAATGATAAATCCGCCGGAAAACACCGGCATTCAAAGCAAAGTACCATGTCATAGGCTTTACTTATCGCTGACTTGTCCATTGATGCAGCACATGTACAGGGATACTCGAGCCACTACTCGAAAGCACAATCTGGGCAAAACTGGCTGGCACATCACGCCAAAGTAAACGCACTGTCACTCGAGACGTACCGCTCGGCACAATAAACTCAGCCTCTCTCGAGCCATTTGCAGGAATTCGGGTGTCCTCAAGAATTTTCGTGGCACTCCAAATATCATGGCGTTTCAGTTCAAAACCACGTTCATCCGCCAGAACTTGATGGAAAATAACACTGTCTTTTCGGATTTCACCAGCTAAATCAGTCGTGCCACTTTGGAATACCATCGTTCCAGAACTCGAGAAGGCTTTGACCTCGAGCCATAACTGCCGTAAATCCGAGACGCCAGTTGGAATTGAATGCCCAGCCTTGAGGTTCGAGACTTTAACCAAGACTTTATTGGTCTCGAGTTGCACCTGTAGTCCAAGGGCATCGCGCAAGTAATCCACATTCTGAACAGCTCGAGGCGCAATCAGGGTCGAACCACCGGGCAAGTGATGTCCCAAGAGATGTTCGCGCATCCGACCAGGCACACTTTCGGCAGGCTCGAGGGACGTATCATTGATTCCAGAGCGAAAGTGACAACTGGTGCAGGTTTTGCCTTGGCTTGGGTAACTCGAGGCTTGCCATTCAGACCAGGTACTTTGCACTTTGATGCCATTGATCTGGAATTCATGGCAACTTTGGCAGACTTGACCCGATAACAAAGCAGGTGGACGCATGTCTTCAGCATGGGCTTGGGGTTTGGTGCTGACCAGAAATCTCGAGACTGAATCACCAAGGCTTAAACCTTGACTTGGGTCTTTGAGGTAATCACCGCCCCAATAGAAACGAACTCGAGAAGGTTTACTGACATATGCTCCATTGCCATCTTGGACAGTCTCGAGGGAATGACAAAAACCACATGAGACCCCAGCCTTGCTTGAGGCAGATTCTTTGTTATACAAACCAACTTCGCCAGTCATCAGGGCAACAGGGGCATGGCAACCAGCACAAAGACGAACAGCGGGTTCACCTTTTTCAAAGACAAATAAATCTTTGACTTTGAGGTACAACCGATCTGTGGCACTGAAGGCATGAATGGATTGTTGCCAGTTTTGATGAATGCTGAGATGACATGAACCGCAAGCCTCAGGGGTGGGATAAGCACTTTGGTGCATTAAGGCATTTTGGGTGTTTCGAGCTTGGGAAGGTGTAAATAAATTCTTGGGATCATACGCATCCCAGTTCTGCTCGAGTTGACCGCCTGTGCCTTGGGCAAGACCACCTGTGTAAAAAGCGGGTAATTCTTGGGGAATGATGACTCGAGGGGCGGTGAGAGCTTGCGAAGGTACGAGATAAAACGCAAAGCCAGACAAGCCAACCAATGCCACAACCAAGATGACAGCAAACAAGGGTGTGGGAATCAATCGGCGCATAGAAAAAGTTTACAACTACTTACGCAGAACTTGAGCCATTTTAATAAAGGCTTCGACCACCCTGATGTCATACTTACTTTTCACCACAAAAGGACCAATCAAAACCGTTGGCGTACCGGGCAACCCCAAAGCTGATGCGATTTGAAAATCTGACATCACAATTTGTTTGATGGTCGGGTCGGACAGGCACTTTTGAAACGATGAATTGAACTTTAAGGCTTTGGCATGAACCATAATCTCGAGACTCTGAGCAAGTAGCAAATGATATTCCCAGAATTTGTTTTGACGTGCTGAGCATTCAGCCGCAATAGCCGCAGGCAGAGCTTGGGAATGAATGGAGGAAGCAAAATAATGCCGATACGAGTAACGCAACTTCCCAGTGTTGATATAGTTCTGGGTCAAATAAGGCAGCACTTTGGTCAGAAAAGCCTTGCACCCCGGGCATTGAAAACTACTAAAAACCCGCATCAGAACACCGGACGAACCAAAAATCAGCCGATCCTGACCCAAGTTGGTGATCTCTCGAGCCATGACCTTAAAACGCAAACGCGAAGACGACCAATCCACTTCGGCATCGTAACTGCTGCCTGGGCTAAAGAACGTACCCAAGTCCTTCTTTTTAATCCAATCGGTTTTCATTTCTTTCTCGAGAACATCAACACTGCTGATGTTGTTCATCATTAAGAAAAAGGCTTTGGCAGCAAAACGTGTATCGGTGGGTGAACCAATGTACTCGATTTTATAGGCATAACCAGCCAAGGTTTCAAAGCGAATGATGGCTTGTCCGACTTTCCAGTCTGACCCAACTTTTTTCGCCCCAATTTTTTGAATGAATTCAGCAGGGGTAAAAGCAATTTGTGCCTGAGCCGGAGGCAACAAGCAATTGAGGGCAAAAAGGATGAAGAGTAGTTTTTTCATGGTTTCCTCGAGTTTGGTGAGCGGTTTTGCAATTGCCAAGTATCCATACGGCGAACCAGAAGTTGAACAAGCACAAAGCCAAGTACCACTGTAACCGCCGAAACCCAAATTTGCTGTGTCAATTGACCAAGAAAAATACCAAGAACCACCACAGCAATCCGTAACAGTGTCCAAATCAGGAAAACGAGGCAGGTCATGGGTGTGACTTTTTGACGCAGATTCATGAAAGCTCCCAAAGATGTTTAACTCGATTTCAGATGAGTTTTAGAAGTTCCACAATTGAATCTATGTATTGATTTACAGATTTGTGGATGTGATGAGGATGTCGAATACTTTTTTGAATGGTAAAAAATCTTCCCAAATCTCCTACTTCTATCCAATCTGTAAAGTACAATTTATGCTGATCCATTTTTACTTTGGGAATTAAGGAAAAACTAATAAAAGAACTGATTGCAGCACTTTTCCACGGCACAGTTGTTTTATAAAATAGTTCCCAATTAAAATCGCTAAATTCTTTTGTAGGTTCAATTTTCTCAACAGAAAACTTGATAACATCCATAATCTCAGAGTAAAGTGGCTTTAGCTCTCGAATAAGTCTAAGATAGGTGTCAAAAAAAGGGTGATCAGAGAAAATTTCTGACTCGTAGTTGATTGAGGCATAAAAGAAAAGTAATGAGATGTGACCTTTAGTTTGAGAGGTTAGAAACTGCTCGATGAGGTTTTTAGATGTGACACAAACAACCTCTTGAGAATTAAAGTCAAAAAGGAATCTAAGAATCTGCGGAATCTTTGAGTAGTTCTGACTATAATTCATCTTGACAATATCAGCAATACTTGTTTTAGGGTCACAATCAAAACCAGAGTTCCAATCTCTAAAATCTCGCTCTAGGGATTCAACTTTTGCTATAAAAGCCTCAAAACTCTCCTTTGGAACAAGAAAATATGCAGCGACAGGACCTTTACTCATAGTTGCATTCCTTCAGCATGGGTATCTGGGGTCAGTCAAGGTTGGATTTAGAACCACTCCAAAAGCATCAATTAAATCGATGCCCTCGCATCGTAAACGATTCCTTTCAGTATCCTTAAATATTCTTCCAGCGAGAATACTTGGTTTTGCAGGTGGTTTCGCTGCAAGTGCAGCATTAACCAAGTCTCTACGTTGTGTATCTCCAGGAAAATTAGCAGACTTAGAGCCTAGCCTGAAAGCCTTGAAGCTCTAAATGCAATCCACGAGCAAGCAAAATGCAGCTCAGCAACAAAGTTCGCTGTTTTCTTCGACCATCTCACCAATAATGCCCTAAACCGATTAATCCAAC